>JBKKDI010000194.1:0-6075 GCA_046708645.1 Aestuariivirga sp. | reverse complement strand
TTACATCACCGGCCGCTTCGGCTGATACGGAGACATTGATGCCCGATCACATCGTCCGCGCCTATGACGCCGAACTGGCGGGCCTCAAGACCATGCTGGCCCAGATGGGCGGCCTTGCCGAACAGCAGCTCGATGGCGCCATCGACGCGTTGATTCGCCGTGACACCGTGCTCGCCGACAAGGTGATCGCCGCCGACGTCAAGATCGACGCGCTCGAACGCCTGCTTGAGGAAAAGGCCATCCTCACCATCGCCAGGCGCCAGCCCATGGCGCTTGACCTTCGAGAAATCATGGTGGCGATCCGGGTTTCGTCCGATCTCGAGCGGATCGGCGACTTGGCCAAGAACACCGCTAAGCGCACCCACGCCATTTCCGATGCGCTGCCCCGCAAGCTCATCACCGGCCTCACCCGCATGGGCCGGCTGGCCCAGGAGGAACTCAAGAACATTCTCGATGCCTATGCCCAGGCCGATGCGGAGAAGGCCATGGCCGTGTGGCGTTCCGATGAAGAACTCGACGCCCTCTATAATTCGATCTTCCGCGAACTCCTCACTTACATGATGGAAGACCCGCGCAACATCGGCCTGTGCACCCATCTCCTCTTCGGCGCCAAGAACATGGAGCGCATCGGCGACCACGCCACCAACATCGCGGAGAACGTCTATTACCTCGTCCATGGCAAGACCATCGCCGAAGAACGGCCGAAAAAGGATCAAACCAGCTTGATGCACATCGAAAGCCGGAAGGGGGCATGATCCGATGAGCGCCTCGATCCTGGTGGTGGAAGATGAGGAACCCATCCAGATTCTCCTCAACTACAATCTCGAAGCCGAGGGCTACCGGGTGCGCGCCACCGCTCAGGGCGAGGACGTGGCCCATCTCGTTGGCGAAGAGCGGCCCGATCTGATCCTGCTCGACTGGATGCTGCCGGGAATTTCCGGCATCGAGGTCTGCCGCCTGCTGCAGGCAAGGCCCGAGACCCGCGATATTCCCATCGTCATGCTGACGGCGCGGAGCGAAGAGGCCGAGAGGGTGCGCGGGCTTTCGACTGGCGCCGACGACTACATCGTCAAGCCGTTTTCGGTGCCCGAGCTTCTGGCCCGGGTCCGCACCATCCTGCGCCGCGTCAATCCCGACGCCGTGGCCGATGTGCTGAAGGCCGGTGAACTGGAGCTGGATCGCCGGACGAGGCGGGTGATGCGGTCTATCCGCGATATCGCATTGTCGCCCACCGAATTCAGGCTGCTTGAACATCTGATGCAGAATCCGGGCCGGGTCTATTCCCGCGCCCAGCTTCTCGATACCGTCTGGGGCCGCGACATCTACGTGGACGAACGCACCGTCGATGTGCATGTGGGCCGCTTGCGCAAGTCCCTCAGCCGCGGACGCGAAACCGATCCCATCCGCACCGTGCGCGGCATGGGTTATGCCTTTGACGAGCGCTTCGGCAAGACGGCTTAGGCATTTCGTTGCTTGTCATTGCCGGGCTTGTTCCGGCCACCCATTCGAATGAAGAGCGCGGAGCCCAATTGAGCCATGGGTCACCGGAATAAATCCGGCGATGACAATATTGGGATATGCCCTAGCCGAACGACACCCTGCGGTGGCGGCGGTCTTGCAAAGGCTGATAGGCAAGGCGCGCGTGATATTCACAGTAAGGCGAACCAACCCGCGGCCCGTGCCCGCAGAAGCAAAATTCCTCTTGCCCCGGATCGCCGATCGGCCATTTGCAGGTCTTGTCCGAGAGATGCAGGATGGTGACACGGCCGCCCTTGGGAAGATCGACGAGCCGCATGGGCTCCGGCGCTGGCATGGCTTGCTGACGGGCGTGGATTTCGGCCCGCAGCATCGGCTTAAGCGCGGTGTTGCCCGCCGTCGGCATCGAGGGCAATCCCGTTCCCCGGCCGGGGTGGCTCGGCTCCCGGGCCTTACGGGGCGCCCGGGGCGTTGTGGTCCGGGGCTGCGGAGCACGGCCTGAAAGATTGAGCCGGTGCACCTTGCCGATCACGGCGTTCCGGGTGACTCCTTGGCTCAACCGCGCCGCAATCTGGCTGGCGCTGAGGCCCTCGGACCACAGTTTTTTGAGAAGTTCGACCCGCTCGTCTGTCCAGGACATCTTTGCCCCTCCCTGGCTAACTTCGAAGCCCACGTTCACGCGGAATCCCTCATTCATCACCAAAGTCGCGATTCCCCACACCCAATGCTTTATGACTATGAAGCGCTACATGTCGTGGCTTCATGACGCGTACGCTACAATAAGTGGTGACTCCTGTGCAACAGCTTTGGAGTCTGCAACCGGGGTTTTCCCCAGTTAATCGCCGGCGGACGCTTGCGGTCGCCAAAAGCTTATCAAAACAATGAATCGGCGGTCCATGTGCTGTTTTGACTCAGGCAGGCGGGTCGTTCAGCGGGCACAATTGACCCTTGATGGTCATGGACTTATAGCGAGAGCGTTTTCAGACCCAAACGGAATGTCCCCATGATCGCCCCCGTACTGCCCACCTATGCCCGCGCCAAAATCTCTTTCGAGCGGGGCGAAGGCGTCCGCGTTTTTACGCCGGAAGGTGAGGAGTATCTGGATTTCGGCGCCGGCGTTGCGGTGACCAGCTGCGGCCACGCCCATCCACATCTGGTCAAGGCCTTGACCGAGCAGGCTCAAAAAATCTGGCATACCTCCAATCTTTACCAGATGCCGGGGCAATCGAAACTCGCCAATCGCCTGATCGATGCAAGTTTCGCCGATACGGTGTTTTTCACCAACTCCGGCGCTGAGGCGATGGAATGCGCCATCAAGATGGCGCGCAAATATCAGGCGGCGCAGGGGCACCCCGAAAAATATCGCCTCATTACTTTTGAAGGCGCCTTCCATGGGCGAACGCTGGCAACCATCGCGGCTGGCGGACAGATGAAATACATCGAAGGTTTTGGCCCCAAGGTTGAAGGCTTCGATCAGGTCCCCTTTGCCGATGTCGAGGCGGTAAAGGTTGCCATTGGGCCCGAAACCGCAGGCATTCTGATCGAGCCGGTTCAGGGCGAGGGCGGAATTCGTGCCGCTTCCACGCCGTGGTTGCGGGCGCTCCGTCATCTTTGCGACAGTCAAGGGCTGCTGCTGGTGTTCGACGAAGTGCAATGCGGCATCGGCCGCACCGGCAAGCTCTTCGCCCATGAATGGGCGGGTGTCGCACCGGATATCATGGCGTTAGCCAAGGGGATCGGCGGAGGTTTCCCGTTGGGCGCCTGCCTCGCCACGGAGAAAGCCGCCATCGGCATGACCGTTGGCAGCCATGGCTCGACCTTCGGCGGCAATCCGCTGGCCACCGCAGTGGGCAACGCGGTTCTCGACGTGGTGCTGGAGAAAGGCTTTCTTGAAAATATCCAGAGCCGTGCGCTCAGCCTCATGCAGAAACTCGCACGCCTCAAGGATGAACACCCCGCCATCATCGAAGAAATCCGGGGCCAGGGCTTGATGGTGGGACTGAAATGCAGGATTCCGAATTCGGAATTGCAGGCCGCCGCCCTCGACCGGCATCTCCTGACCATCGCCGCGGGCGATAATGTGCTGCGCCTCCTGCCGCCACTGGTGGTGACGGATGCCGACATTTCCGAAGCTGTGCACCGGCTTGATCAGGCGTGCCGGATGCTCGAAGCCAAAGCCGCCTGAAACGGAATGACCAAAACACCCGCACATTTCCTCGATCTCTCCGATTTTGATGGCCCTTCCCTCGAAAACCTCGTGGCCACGGCGCGAAGCATGAAAAAGGCGCGATCGGGAACGCCGAAAGGCATGTGCGATCGGGGCGAGCCGCTGAAAGGCAGTGTCCTCGCCATGATTTTCGAGCGCCCCTCGACCCGCACCCGCGTGTCGTTCGAAATGGCCATGCGGCAACTCGGCGGCGATACGGTGGTTATTTCCACCAGCGAAATGCAACTGGGCCGCGGCGAAACGATCTCGGATACCGCTCGCGTTTTGTCGCGCTACGTCGATGCCATCATGATCCGCGCCGCCCAGCATGAGCACCTGACGGATCTTGTGGCCGGTGCGGCGGTGCCGGTGATCAATGGACTCACCAACCTGTCACACCCCTGTCAGGTCATGGCCGATATCATGACCCTTGAGGAGCATGTGGGGCCGTTGCGCAATCTCACCGTCGCCTGGGTGGGCGATGGCAACAATGTCGCCGCATCCTGGATTCACGCCGTTGCCCGTCTCGGCGGCAAGTTGCGGCTTGGCTGCCCCGCACCGCTGCAGCCGCCGGCGCCCTTGTTGCACTGGGCCCAGAGCCATAAGGCCGATGTGACCCTCACCCAACACGCCGAAGAGGCGGTAGCGGGCGCCGACTGCGTCATCACCGATGCATGGTCGTCCATGCATGACACCGACGTAGCCAGCCGCCACAATCTCTTGAAGCCTTACCAGGTGAACCGGCGTTTGATGGAAATTGCCGGGAGCAAGGCGAAATTCATGCACTGTCTTCCCGCCCATCGCGGCGAGGAAGTAACGGACGAAGTCATCGACGGTCCCAACTCGCTGGTCTTCGACGAAGCGGAGAACCGGTTGCATGTGCAGAAGAGCATTCTGCTCCATTGCCTGACGCCCCATGGCTGAAGCGGCAGCACTCGCGTCTGACGATCTTGTTCTCGCCTTTGAGGTAAAACCCCTGGGAGTGCGCGGCCGCCTGGTGCGCCTTGGTGCGGTGGTCGACGATATTCTGCACCGCCATGCCTATCCGCCTGCCGTGTCCGCCCTTCTGGCCGAGGCGGTTGCGCTGACCGCCATGCTGGGAGCCAGCCTTAAGTTCGACGGCAAGTTCATTTTCCAAACCAAGACGGATGGCCCCGTGGATATGATCGTGGCCGACTATCTGGCGCCCGGCGGTGTGCGCGGCTATGCCCGCTTCGACAAGGATAAGATTGAAGCGCTTGAATCCGCCACCCAGGCTCAACTTATCGGCAACGGCCATCTCGCCATGACTGTCGACCAGGGCCCCGGCATGGAGCGCTATCAGGGCATCGTGCCGTTGGACGGCAACGATCTCACGGCCGCGGCCCACACCTATTTTACCCAATCCGAGCAGATTCCAACCAGGCTGCGCCTGGCTGCCGGCCCACTCCTCGTGCGGGGCCATGGTGTCGAACGCTGGCGGGCTGGCGCCATCATGGTGCAGCATCTGCCGCGGGAGGGTGGATCAAGCCCGCTTCCCGTCCATTCCGGCGATGGGCCCGGAGGCAGTGAAGACCAACCGGCGGAGCACGACGACTGGGTGAAGGCCAGGCTGCTGCTCGATACCGTCGAGGCCCATGAAATGCTGGACCCCATGCTGACCCCGCAACAATTGCTGTACCGGCTCTACCACGAGGATGGCGTGACGGTTTATCCGGGACTGCCGCTGAAGCGCCACTGTACGTGCTCGCGCGCCAGCGTCGCCCAATTGCTCCAGGGCTTCCCGCCGGACGATCGCACCGCAATGGTCGACGATGGCAAGATTGAAGTGACGTGCGAATTTTGTTCAACGCGATACCGCTTCGACCCTGAAAGCATTGTATCAATTTAATATTTCGCGGCGAGGTGAAATTAACTTGCCAGTCCGACTCTGATCTGCCATTGACGAAACAGAGGGCCGCTCCAGCTTGAACTAAGGGGCGGTTTTCCAGCCATCCGCAACAAGAAAAACAATGGGCTCGGCATGGCGTGTTGGCACGGCACAGGATTGGCCGGGCCGCACCCCGCCTGAATCCACCATTTATTTATTTTGGTCACCAGGGAGTGAAACAATGACCGAATTCGAAACGAAACTTAAGCTTGCTCAAAAAGCCGTAAGCAGGGGCAAGCTGTCTCGCCGCGATTTTATCCAGTTTGCAATCGCATCGGGTATCACCGTGGCCGCAGCGAACAAGATGTTCGTGACCGCCGCCCGCGCCGAACCCAAGAAGGGCGGCACCTTCAAGGCTGGTCATGGGCATGGCTCCACGACCGACTCTCTCGATCCCGCCACATGGACCAACGGATTCAACTTCCAGTTTGGCAAATCCACTTTTGGCGCGCCGCTCACTCAGCTCGATCCCAAAGGCGACGTG
>JBKKDI010000193.1:0-12708 GCA_046708645.1 Aestuariivirga sp. | reverse complement strand
CAATACGCCTCGATCGAGCCGTGGCTGCACACGTCATCGCCGACGCCGGAAAAGGAGTGGAAGCAGAGCCACGACGACCGCGTGAAGCTCGACGGGCTTTACGAGTGCATCCTGTGCGCCTGCTGCTCGACCTCGTGCCCGAGCTACTGGTGGAATTCCGAGCGCTTTCTCGGTCCCGCTGCGCTGCTGCAGGCGGGCCGCTGGCTCGACGACACGCGCGACGAGGCGCACGGCGAGCGCCTCGACAATCTCGAGGACCCGTTCCGGCTCTACCGCTGCCACACCATCATGAACTGCGCCAAGGCCTGCCCCAAGGGGCTGAACCCGGCCAAGGCCATCGCCGAAATCAAGAAGCTGATGGTGGAACGGCGGATGTGACCGCCGGCCCGTGGCTTGCATCTCCCGAAGCAAAGGTTAATGCTTTGTGCCAGGGAGAGACACAATGGTCCGGCTTGCCATGGTTTCAGGCGTCGTCCTCTGCCTGCTGTCCCCGGCAACGCTGGCGGGTCAGGCTTCGGCCAGTTTTCAGGCGGGCGTCACCATCGGCGGCGGTGGAAACCGCGCAATCCCGGCGGCGCCCAAGAAATATACCTGGGGTGCCGCCGTCATTTCGGTGAACAGGGCGGGCTTCGACAATCCGCAGCGGGCCGAACGGTCCGATACGCTCTATTGGTTCAAGGCGGAACGGGGCGGAGACAGTTTCCGTATCGCGGTCTCGATTTTCTCGGGTAAAGTCATCAAGGTCGTTCCGGCATAGCCTCGCACTGGTGTGCTCTGGCAAAACCGCTTATACGCGGGGGCCGCAAACCTTCGTCTCCCGGAGCCCCATGCCAGACGTCTCCCTCGACAGCTTCAAGTGCCGCAAGACCCTCAAGGTGGGATCAAAAAGTTATTGCTATTATAGTCTCAAGGCGGCGGAGAAAAACGGCCTCAAGGATATTTCCAAACTTCCCTACTCGCTGAAAGTGCTGCTCGAAAATCTGCTGCGCCACGAGGATGGGCGGTCGGTCACCAAAGCCGATATCGAGGATATGGCCAATTGGCTCAGCAATCGCGGCAAGACGGAAGCGGAGATCGCTTTCCGCCCGGCGCGCGTGCTGATGCAGGATTTCACCGGCGTTCCAGCCGTGGTCGATCTCGCGGCGATGCGCGATGCCATGAAAAAACTGGGGCATGATCCGCGCAAGATCAATCCGCTGGCGCCCGTCGATCTGGTCATCGATCATTCGGTAATGGTGGATTATTTCGCAACGACGGGGGCTTTCCGGAAGAACGTCGATCTCGAATATGACCGCAATGGCGAACGCTACACGTTTCTTAAGTGGGGGCAGGGGGCCTTTGATAATTTCCGCGTGGTGCCGCCGGGAACCGGCATCTGCCATCAGGTCAATCTCGAATATCTGGCCAAGACCGTGTGGACCAAAACCGAAATCTTCAAGGGCAAGAGCGTCACCACCGCCTATCCCGACACGCTGGTGGGCACCGATAGCCATACGACCATGGTGAACGGCCTGGCCGTTCTCGGCTGGGGCGTTGGCGGCATCGAGGCGGAAGCGGCGATGCTGGGCCAACCCATCTCCATGCTGATCCCCGAGGTGATCGGCTTCGAAATGATCGGCAGGCTTCCCGAGGGCACCACCGCCACCGACCTTGTGCTTACCGTGACGCAGATGCTGCGCAAGAAGGGTGTGGTCGGAAAATTCGTCGAGTTCTATGGGCCGGGGCTGGCCACGCTGGCGCTCGAGGATATGGCGACCATCGCCAATATGTCCCCGGAATATGGCGCCACCTGCGGCTTCTTTCCGGTGAACGCTGAAACCATCGGCTATCTCAAGGCCACGGCGCGCCCCGCACCCCACGTCGCTCTGGTTGAGACATACGCAAAAGCCCAGGGCATGTTCTGGACCGACGAAGCTCCCGACCCCGTCTTCACCGACACCCTGTGTCTTGACCTCAGCACCGTGGTCCCGTCCATGGCCGGACCGAAACGCCCGCAGGACCGGGTCACCTTGACCGAAGCCGCTTCCGGCTTCGCCACGGTCATGAATGACGAGTTCAAAAAGTCCAATGAGCCATTGCGCTTCAAGGTGGAGAACGCCAATTTCGATCTGGGCCACGGCGACGTGGTCATCGCCGCGATCACATCCTGCACCAACACATCGAACCCAAGCGTCATGATCGGCGCGGGGTTGCTGGCGCGCAATGCGGTGAGGAAGGGCTTGACCTCCAAGCCGTGGGTAAAAACCTCGCTTGCGCCGGGGAGCCAGGTGGTCACTGAATATCTAAAATCATCGGGTTTGCAACCCTATCTCAGCAAGATCGGCTTCGATCTCGTGGGATACGGCTGCACCACTTGCATCGGCAACTCCGGCCCGCTGCCCGAAAACATTTCAGAGACGATCAGGGCTAACGATCTGGTGGCGGCCGCGGTGCTCTCGGGCAACCGCAACTTCGAGGGCCGGGTGAACCCCGATGTGCGCGCCAACTATCTCGCTTCGCCGCCATTGGTGGTGGCCTATGCGCTGGCGGGATCACTCAATGTGAACGTGGCCGGCGATCCGCTGGGTTACGACCAAAAAGGCGAACCGGTTTACCTCAAGGACATTTGGCCGAGCGTTAAGGAGGTGGCCGATTTCGTGCGCACGTACGTGACCCGCCAGGCCTTCACCACGCGCTACAAGGATGTGTTCAAGGGCGATGCCCAATGGCGCAAGATCAATGTCACCAAGGGTCTCACCTATGATTGGGATGGGGAGAGCACTTACGTGGCAAACCCGCCCTATTTCGAGGACCTTACCGTGACGCCCGCTCCGGTCAAAGACGTGGCCAACGCCCGCATATTGGGGCTTTTCCTCGACTCCATCACCACGGACCACATTTCTCCCGCTGGCGATATCAAGGCGGCGTCTCCGGCGGGGCTCTATCTCATCTCGCGGGGCGTCGAGCGGCTCAACTTCAATTCCTATGGCGCCAGACGGGGTCATCACGAGGTGATGATGCGCGGCACCTTCGCCAATATCCGCATCAAGAACCAGATGGTTCCCGGCGTCGAGGGCGGCATGACCAAACATTATCCGTCAACGGAGCAAATGCCCATCTACGACGCCGCCATGCGATATCGGGCCGAAGGCGTTCCTCTGGTGATCTTCGCCGGCAAGGAATATGGCACGGGCTCGTCGCGCGACTGGGCGGCGAAGGGCACCAGGCTGCTCGGCGTGCGCGCCGTGATCGCCGAGAGCTTCGAGCGCATTCATCGCTCGAACCTTATCGGCATGGGCGTCATCCCCCTGCAGTTTACCGGTGGGGTGGGCTGGCAGACGCTCGGCCTCAAAGGCAACGAAATCATCGGCATCAAGGGCCTGTCCGAAGGCCTCACGCCCCGCGCCATGCTGATCGTCGAGATTGTCCGTGATGACGGTTCCCTAAGCATGGCCCAGGTGCAGTGCCGGATCGATACGCTGGATGAGCTCGACTATTATCGCAACGGCGGCATCATGCCCTATGTGCTGCGAAACCTGGCGAGGGCGGCTTGAGAATGGAGGCAAAGCAATGAACTATGTCGATGGATTTGTGCTGGCTGTGCCGAAGAAAAATCTCGCGGCTTACCGGCGGATCGCCAACAAGGCGGGAAAAATCTGGATGGCCAACGGGGCGCTGGCCTACTCCGAATGCGTGGCCGATGACGTGAAGCTCGGAAAGCTTACGTCCTTCCCGCAAAGCGTAAAGCTCAAGCCCGGCGAAACCGTGGTCTTTTCATGGATCGCCTTTAAGTCGCGCAAACACCGCGACCGGGTCAATGCCAAAGTGATGAAAGACCCTTGGGTTGCCGGCATGGACCCGAAGAAGATGCCCTTCGACGCCAAGCGCATGTTCTGGGGCGGCTTCAAGGTGATGATCGCGCACTGAGCGCGTAAGCCCGCACCACGCATTCGTGATCGCCCCTCAAGGGGACGTGAGTGGCTTGTTCACCGGTGATGCGCAATATAGAGTCGCATGACCGGTGTTTCCCCCATATCGCGCCGTAGCGTTCTGGCCCTTGGGGCTGGTGCGGCCGTGGCTTCGATGGCGCGCCAGGGAATAGCCGCGTTGCCGCGCCCCGTTGTTGTCGAACTCTTTACCAGCCAGGGCTGTTCATCTTGTCCGCCGGCGGACGCCTTCCTGGCGGAATTGCGCGCTACGCCAAACGTCATCGCACTCTCCTACCATGTCGACTATTGGGATTATCTCGGCTGGAAGGATACGCTCGGCAGCGCCGCCGCCTCGCAGCGCCAGTATGACTATGCCCGCGCCCGGGGCGATATGAATGTCTATACGCCGCAGATGATCGTCGATGGCCGCGGTCACATCGTCGGCAGCAAACGGGAGGCTGTGCTGGAGGCAATCCGGGCCGCCCAAAGCCAGCCAGCAGGCGTAGGAGTGGCGATGGATTACGAGGGCCGCCAGCTGATCATCGAAATCGGATCGTCGACTGTGGCGCCGGACGCCATGGTGTGGTTGATGCCGGTCGTTCCAAAGGTCTCGGTGAAAATCCTGAAAGGCGAAAACGCTGGAAAGGAAATCGTCTATTGCAACGTGGTTCAAACGCCGATGCCGGCTGGCATGTGGAAGGGGGAGGCCAAGACGCTCACCTTGCCCAAGGACGCCGTACTGAGCTCTGGGGCGAAAGGTTGCGTGGCGTTGCTTCAGGAGGGCAAGGCCGGCGCGATTCTCGGCTGCGCCCGCTGGGGCGACATTGCCGCCTGATCAGGCGGCCTTCTTCAGCAGGCCACGGTTGATCAGGCTCTCGGCAATCTGCACCGTGTTAAGCGCGGCACCTTTACGCAAATTGTCGGAGACGATCCACAAATTGAGGCCGTTGGCGATGGTGGCGTCCTCGCGGATGCGCGAGATGAAGGTGGCGAAATCGCCGACGCATTCAACCGGCGTCACGTAGCCGCCATCCTCGCGCTTGTCGACGACCATGCAGCCCGGCGCCTCGCGCAGGATTTCACGGGCTTCCTCGGCGCTGATCTCCTTTTCAAACTCAATATTGACGGCTTCCGAATGGCCGACAAAGACCGGCACCCGCACGCAGGTCGCGGTGAGCTTGATTTTGGGGTCCAGAATCTTTTTGGTCTCAACATTCATTTTCCATTCTTCCCGCGTGTCGCCCGAATCCATGAACACGTCCACCTGGGGAATGCAGTTGAAGGCAATCTGCTTGGGAAACTTTTTCGGCGTGGGAGAATCGGTGACGAAAATTCCCTTGGTCTGGCTCCACAGTTCGTCGAGGCCTTCCTTGCCGGCGCCCGAAACCGACTGGTAGGTGGCGACCACCACACGCTTGATCTTCGCCACGTCGTGCAATGGCTTCAGCACCACGACAAGCTGGGCCGTTGAGCAATTGGGATTGGCGATGATGTTGCGCCGGGTCTTGCGCCGCATATATTCTTCGAGGACGTGGGCGTTGACCTCGGGCACGATGAGCGGCACCTCCTGGTCGTAGCGCCAGCACGAGGAATTATCGATGACGATGCAGCCGGTGGCCCCGATCTTCGGCGCCCATTCCTTGGCGACGGCGGAGCCCGCCGACATCAGGCAGAAATCGGCCTGTGAAAAATCGAATTGCTCCAGATCCTGGCACTTCAGGGTGCGGTCGCCGTAGGAGACTTCGACACCCATGGAGCGCCGCGAAGCAATGGCGAAAATCTCATCGGCCGGAAATTCGCGTTCAGCCAGGATGTTCAGCATTTCGCGGCCGACATTGCCGGTAGCGCCTATGACTGCAACATTATAACCCATGGCAAAGCTCCTTCACGGCGTTCCTTCGGCCCCATTCTGTATGCGATTGTGCTTCAGGCATCGTAAATGCCTTGGCCTTCTTCCCCGCCCGGGGTCAAAGGCTTGGGGGAGAAGGCTCACGCCGTTTTGGCGGTTTTCGCGAGTGTTCCGGTGATACACATGAGCGGGTTTCTAGCAGGCCGGGCCCGTCTGTCAACTTGACCGAGTTTCCTCACCCTGAGGTGCCCGGCGCAGCCGGGCCTCGAAGGGTTTCCTCCTGGGCTCGTGGCCATGCTTCGAGGCTCGGCCCATGGGCCTCGCACCTCAGCATGAGGATATTTATAAAGGGGTTGGCAGGGGCATTACGCTTCGCTATTTGAGCAGTTCGCGATCCATCCCGATCTCGCATGCGGAGAGGTGGCAGAGTGGTCGATCGCGCCGCACTCGAAATGCGGAGTACGGGTAACCGTACCGGGGGTTCAAATCCCTCCCTCTCCGCCAATATATCGATCTATCTATATGAAATTAAAGGGCATTCATATTTTAAGTATAGCGCTGCCCTACCATCTGCCCTACCACTAGGTCTTATTCGCAACGTAGCGATTGATCGCCGGTAAAATGCCGCCTAGCTAGAACTTACTAACTGAAAGCGGGCATAGGAGACAAACCTGCCAACCATGCATCAAACTATAGCGCATTTGGTTGGAGGCACGGTCATCGTTTCCTTCTGGATTGCAATTTTTATTCTTGTCTCGGCCAGTGTATTCGAATTTACAGGGATCAGCCGCAAAATTTACGACAAGTGGGTTCCCTCCGGCGAATCTCTTCCCCTGTATCAGACCGACTACTACCTTAAGCCGCTGGAACAGAATCCCTATGACGCCTTTACCGTTCAGCACCTAAATCCGTTTTACCTATTTTCCTTGCCCTGGCGAGATTTGGATCGGAAGGCCGCCAACAATGACTATGTGCATGTCGATGAAAGCGGTTTTCGCATCAACCCAAACCTTCCCTCGGCGGCGGAGCGTCGCGCCGTGCTTCTGGGCGGGTCTACAGCATTTGGGGCCCATTCTTCATCCGATTCACGGACCCTTGCGGCGACATTGACAGCAAAAACGGGCATCGGCTTCATCAACCGAAACGCTCCTTCTTGGAACTCACATCAGGAACTCGTGGCGTTGGTTAGATACCCCGAACCTTATCAGTTGAGCGTCTCGTTTTCTTTTTCCAATGACGTTTCGCAATTTTGTGACACCGAGCAAGGAGCAAGTGTCATCATTGGAGCACCGGAAAGCTTCACTCGCTTAGAACACTTTTTCAATGATATTCGAGGCAAGCCTCGTGTTGGCTTTTTTGATGACTTTTCCTTCAATCCAGAAAGACTCTTTCCAGACACCATCGTCCTCGGAACTCGCCTGAAAACCGCGATGATTGGCGCAACTAAAAAGAAGCGAAAAGGCATCCGTCGCGGACAACGCTGCAAGAACCAAGATGTAACGCCAGTCGTAGAGAACTTTCTCCGCAATCAAACCGTGATGTCCCAGGTGACAGAGGCTCGTGGCGCTTTTCATATCGTGGTGATACAGCCAAGCTATCCATTGCACGTATTCGCTAGTCCGAGCGGAGGCAACGGACGGGGTCCATTTTCGAAGCTCGGTAAGCGGGGTAGTATCCAAAGAACATCCCTGTGGCTGCCGCAGAACCGAGTGCCAAAGCCATGGCTTCGAAGTTGAGGAATATAGGCCAACCCGCCAACGATGCGACCAGCGACGCGAAGACGATGCCTGCGGCGAGGCCAGCCACTCCCCCTATCAGACACAGGACCAATGACTCGACAAGAAACTGCATTCTAATGTGGCTCCGGCGCGCTCCGACAGCCATTCTCAGCCCGATCTCTCGCGTCCGTTCCGTCACGGAGACCAGCATGATGTTCATGATGCTGATCCCGCCGACGAGCAGCGAGACCGAGGCAACCGCAGCCAGCAGCCAGGCAATTGTACGTGTCGCTGCAGTCTGAGCCTCCATCGCCTCCGCGGGGTTGGTGACCTGAAAGTCATTGGGCCGCTCGTTGAGAAGGCCGTGGCGCTGACGCAGGAGCTCGGTAATCTGCCGCTCGGCGACAGGCATTGCCTCATCGGAGATGGCCTTCACCAGGATATAGGACACCCACCCCCGGTCCACCTGATTGGCGCCACCGATGAGGCGCTGCTTTGCTGTCGAGAGCGGCGTAAAAACCACATCGTCTTGGTCGCGGCCGCCGCCGCTTGGCCCCTTCTCGGTCAAGACGCCGATCACCTCAAAGGGGGCGTTGAGGATGCGCACCGCCTGACCCACCGCAGCCTCGCTTGTCCCAAACAGCTCCGTCGCTACAGTTTGACCCAGAATTGCTACCTTCGCGCCGGATGCCTGCTCCTCATCTGCAAAGTAGCGCCCCGACGACAGTCCCCACTCGCGAATAACAAAATACGACGCCGTGGTTCCGTTCACGGTCGTGCGCCAGTTGCGGCTGCCCGCCACGATCTGCGCCACCTGGCGCACGGAAGGGGCGACGGCGCCCACAGCCTTCAGCTCCCGCGTTAAAGCCGCTGCATCAGCTTCGGTCAGTGTCTGCCCCGATCCACTCTCCTGACGGGCGGCGCCCTGCTGGCCGGCGCCCGGCTGAACCATCAGAACATTGGCTCCAAGGGAGCGGATTTGTTCTGCGACTTGGGTCTGCGCGCCGGAGCCGATGGCAACCATCGTCACGACTGACGCAACACCGATAATGATGCCGAGCATGGTGAGCATGCTGCGCATCTTATTGGCACGCAGCGAGCGAAGCGCAATGCGAATGGTCTCCATCACCTCACGCTTGTCCCTGGCCGCGGTTCGGTCGGCCTGAGGAGCCTGACGGGGGGCGGGTACTTGCGCGATCCGCCGCGATCATCGCCAATGATTTGGCCGTCGGCGAGGCGAAGCTGCCGCGCCGCGTAGGAGGCTACGGCATCGTCGTGCGTGACCAGAAGCACGGCCGTTCCTGCGGCGTTGAGCGTTTGGAAGAGCTTTAACACCGCCTCGCCCGTGCGGCTGTCGAGGGCCCCCGTCGGCTCATCGGCCAACACCAGCGCCGGCCGGGTTACCATCGAGCGGGCAATCGCTACACGCTGTTGCTCGCCGCCGGAGAGTTGCGTTGGCCAATGCCTGAGGCGATGGCCAAGCCCCACAGCCTCCAGCACCTCCCGCGCGCGCGCGTCACGGTCGCGCCTTCTTACACCCGCGTAGACAAGCGGCAGCTCAACATTCTCCACAGCAGTCGCGCGCGGCAGGAGATTGTAGGATTGGAATACGAACCCGATGCGGAGGTTGCGAACATCGGCCTGCTGATCAGGACTGAGGTCAGTGACATCTCGTCCGTCGAAGGTTAACCTGCCGCCGCTGGGGCTATCGAGGAGACCTAAGATATTCATGAGCGTTGACTTTCCCGAGCCTGAGGGGCCCATGATGGCGACGAACTCACCCCGCTCTATCGCGACACTCACATTCCGTAGCACTGGGATGGCGCCAGCGTCAGAGCTGTAACTTCTTGAGATATTCTCGGCGTGGATCAGCAGCATCTGCTCTCAAAACCCAATGCGGATACCGAGGAAGCTCCGCGGCGGTGGCGACGCAATCTCCGTGGTGATCACCTCATCTCCCGCCTTCAGATCGCCCGAGAGCACGGCCGTCGCGGATCTGTCACTGCCGCCGATCACGACCTTGACGGGGGTCGGCACCGCGGAGGGGCCGCGCACCCACACCAGACCCGTCGCCTCTCCCGCGGCCGCATCCTCGGCGGGGAGCGTCACGGCACTCGGCCTGAAACTCAACGCCGCCGAGGGGATTTTGAGGACCTCCTCACTCTCCATCACCAGGATCTCGATCGAGGCCGTCATGCCCGGCAGCAGCAGCAGCTGATCATTTTGGGTCTTGATGACCACGGTGTAGGTGACGACGTTCTGGACAACTTCGGGGGCCTTCCTGATCTGCGCTGTTACGCCCGAAAACACCACGCCCGGAAACGCGTCGACGGAGAACTGCGCCCTCTGGCCGACTGCAATTTTGCCGATGTCGGTTTCGTCGACGCTCGCGTGCAGCTCCATCTCGGCGAGGCTTTGCGCGATGGTGAAGAGTGTCGGAGCCTCGAGGCTCGCCGCCACGGTCTGCCCTTGGGAGACGTTGCGCTTGATGACGATACCGTCGATCGGAGATCGGATGACGGTGCGCTCGAGCTCAACGTCGGCGAGGTTCAGAAGTGCCTCCTTCTGCGGAATGTTGGCGCGCGCGTTGGCCAAGTCGGCCTCCTGCCGGGCGTCGTTGGCTGCGGCGGCCGCGACCTTGATTTCGTGGGTGTCGAGCACCGCCTCCGCCTCCCGCAAGGCTGACGCTGTAAACTTCGCCTCCGCCGTCGCCGCCTCAATGTCGCCCTTCGAGATAACGCCCCGGGCGCTGAGCGTCTGCAGGCGGCTCCGGTTTGCTTCAGCTGCATCTCGCTTTGCTGCGGCGCCGTCGCGGCGCGCCTGGAGGATTGCCAAGTTTGACTTTGTGTCTTCCAGGTCCGCCGTGGCGCGCTCCAACTCGGCCACCTTGATTGCGACGTTGGACTTGGCCATTTCGAGCGACGCGTGCGCCTCCGCACGCCTCGCCTCGTAGCTCTGCTTGTCTAGCCGCGCGACGACGTCGCCCCTCTTGACGGTGTCGTTGTAGTCGACGAGGATTTCAGACAGCTGCCCCGAGAGTTGCGACCCCACTTCTACTGTCACGACGGCATTCACTGCGCCCGTGGCAGTTACTGTGTCGCGAAGTTTGCCCTTCGCGACGGCCGCCGTCACGTAGGTGAGCCTAATTACGGGGTCGGTCTGGAGGTACACGTAGATCGCAACCAAGACACCGCAGAACACGAACGCCCAGAGCTGCAATCGAAGGTATTTTATTAGTGTCTTCATCATGAGGGGCAGCGATAAAAGCTTCTTCGTCTTGGCGTTAGCTTCTCAGGTTACTGCGACATTGGAGTTTGTTATGAGCGAAGGACATCGACGACGCAATCTTATTGCCAACTGCTGGAAGTCGGCGGGCGCGAAAATCTCTATCGTGGCCGTGACACCGCGAGATGTGAAGGTGACAGCCAATGAGGACAGGCTCGCAGTCGTGGACCCGTCCGCCACAATCCAACGCCACACCTGCACGTCATGTGGCACGCCCATGTTCGGCCGGATCAAAAGCGGAAAGCATCGAATTCCAGCAAACTATCACCACTCTCCCGCTAACGCGAACCATCTCAGGGCTTCTGGCCGCCGTGGCGTCCGTCTCGTTGGTAGAAGGCGGCATCACAGCATCATGAATGTCATGCTCGTCTCAGTGATCGAACGGACCCGCAAGATTGGCCTCAGGATAGCGGTTGGCGCCGAGCAGCATCACATCCGCAAGAAGTTCTTGGTGGAAGCGCTGACCTTGGGTCTCTTGGGCGGATTGATTGGCGTGGCGCTCGGCGTGGCCGCGATGGTGGCCAGTCTAGCGGGATGGCCGATCTTCCTCAGTTCGGCATCGATGCTGCTGGCCTTTGCCGCAGTCGCCGGGGTATTTTTTGGATATTACCCGGCACGGCGAGCAGCGGAGATGGACCCTATCCGTTGTTTGAAGTCAGACTCAAATTGGTAATAAAACTCAGGACAAATTCGTTGAGAGATACGTTTGATAGCCCAAAAATTTCAGCGTCCCTAAAACGGCATCTTTGACCACCCGCTCGGCGCCCAGCAAAATAGGACGGCCTTAGAAAGGCCGCCCCTCTAATTCTATTCCACTTTCTTATTCCGGCTCACCTGGCCCATGCGGATCGCAATAGGTTGCCACCCATGCCGCACGCTGTTCACCAACGTCACCAGGGAAAGACTGCTTGATGTCCATATCCGTCCATCCATGGCTTTCAAGAAGTCCACCGGCTTTAACCCTTCCGCTGGCATAATAAGACCTATCTTGACCCCAGCAGGCGTTGGCGTTCGCGTTTTCATTGTTCACTACTGCACCGGGCGTTGCGGCCATTGCAGTTGCCGACGAAATCAAGAGTGTAGCAGCAGCAATCAAAATTGACTTCTTCATTTTACGACTCCCATTTTTCACATCTGTCGATTAAGTCGACATCCTCTATTTAACATGCTTTCATCACTAATGCAGGGCAAATACAGTGCGCAGATCAAATCAGTGGCATGATCGTCACACCAACTGCAGATGTACCCTCTGGCTCTGACGCGGTGATGTGGGCGGCCGGACTGGAGAGCTACGGCGATCACGGAGGTGATGGCGCGGATGTGGGCGTCGAGAGCCATCTGGGCGGCGTGACCTTTGGCCTTGATGGAGAGGTCCGTGGCTACGCAATTTGACCTAATCGACCCACCCGAACTGATTGAGGTCAAAAACCATCAGATAGAAAATGGCCAGGGGCGGCACTTGAGTTATCCGTTCGCCCATTTTCACGCTTCGACAAGTTGATAAGCTTCTCATGGAATTTTCATTTCAGGGCCTGTTACCCGGCTCCAAAAGTTAAGACTCCGTTGTCGCGGGGCTACAACATGCGAAGCAGGAGCTTCATCGCCATGCGGCGCGCGATTTCGCGCGCTGAATAGCTCCCATGCTTCCACGCATTCCGATTTCCCTTAGGCGCACCGGTTGATTTGCCACCGTGCATCCTACACCTTCCGTTTTTCATTGCCGGTGACTGGCAAGGCTTCCCCGTCCGTCTAGAATGCGCCCCGCATCTCTTGCTCTGGTGCATGGGTAACTGACTCTGCATGGGCTTTTCCTCTGATTTTGTGTCACCCCCCGCCCCCCGAATGCGATATTTGCCTTATCGGTCAAAGTATTAGGTCCCGCCCGCGTAGCGAACTATCCGCGCGGGTAGGCCAGATATTCGCCCTGAACAATCCTCCTTAAGGGGTG
>JBKKDI010000192.1:0-11918 GCA_046708645.1 Aestuariivirga sp. | reverse complement strand
GCCAATTATTTCGCGACACCGCAACTGGAAAAACTGCCGCGCTGGTCGGCTGCATTCGAAGAGGCGCGCATTGCCAATCCGGACTTTGCGCGCTGGGCCCGCAACAACCTCGCTCTCCATCACGCCGACGGCTATTCGATCGTCAACATTTCGCTCAAACCAACCGGCGGCATTCCGGGCGACGCTTCGGCAGAGCAGATGCGGCTGATGGCCGATCTCGCGGAGAAATACAGCCACGACGAGCTGCGTGTCAGCCACGCCCAGAACATCGTGCTTGCTCATGTGAAGAAGGACGATGTCTTTACCATCTGGCAAGCGCTCGATGCGGCGGGCTTGTCCACCGCGAACTACGGGCTGGTGAGCGATATTATTGCCTGCCCGGGCCTCGATTATTGCGCGCTGGCGACGGCTCGCGCCATTCCGATCGCCCAATCGATCTCGCGCAAGTTTGCCGATCTCGACAAGCAGGAAGAAATCGGGCCCATCAAAATCAACATTTCCGGTTGCATAAATGCATGCGGCCACCACCATGTGGGCCACATTGGCATCCTTGGCCTCGACAAAAAGGGGGAAGAATTTTACCAGATCACGCTGGGCGGCTCGTCCTCGGAGAACGCCTCGATTGGCTCGATTCTCGGCCCCGGTTTTGCCGGCCATCAGGTTGCTGATGCCATCGAAAAGATTCTCGATACCTATCTCCAACTGCGTACTCCCGGCGAGGAGTTTCTCACCGCCTACCGGCGCGTTGGGGCCAAGCCTTTCAAGGAGGCCCTCTATGCCGCTGCTTAAGAACAACACCCTGATCTCCGATACATGGATACATGCGGGCGCCGACGACCAACTGCCGGAATCGGGTGACGTGATCGTCCCCATGGCGCGGCTGCTGCAGGAGTTCGAGCGACTCTCGAGGCGGAACGGAAAACTGGGAGTGGTCTTCACCAACGTGGATCGCGCCGAAGCACTGGCCACGTTTCTACCGAAGCTTTCGGTGGTGGTGCTTCCCTTCCCCGCCTTCCATGACGGGCGCGCCTATTCGATTGCGCGGCAGCTTCGCGACTTCGGCTATCGCGGCGAAATCCGCGGCACTGGCAATGTGCTCCCCGATCAACTGCAATTCATGCTGCAGGTGGGCTTCGACGCCTTCGACATCGGCGAGCGTTTTTCCCTCTCGGCCTGGCAATCCGCCTCGAAACAGATGTCGCTTGCCTATCAGCGGGGCCTCTTTCGCCGCAATTCCGAAGCCGAGATATGGACTGAACGCCACACCGACGCCGAGCCCTGGCTCGAACAGCCGCACGCGGGGTAAGCGAACATGGACCGGATCGCCAGCACAAGCATTCACGAAACCTACGCCGGCCTCGAGGGCCGCGAGCTGCTGGAACCGCTGATCCGCGACTTCGGCGGCAAGCTCGCCGTCGTATCGTCCTTCGGTGCCGAGTCCGCTGTACTGCTACACATGGTTTCCCAAGTGAACAAGGCCACACCCATCATTCTCCTCGATACGGGAAAGCTATTCTGGGAGACGCTGTCGTATCGCAGCATGCTGATCGACGCTCTTGGCCTAACCGATGTGCGCTCGATCGAGCCGGACCCCGCCGATCTCGCGGCAACAGATCCGGATGGCACGCTGAACACGGTCAACCGCGACCTGTGCTGCCATATCCGCAAGACCGTTCCGTTGGAAAAAGCCTTGCAGGGTTTCGACGTCCTTGTCTCCGGCCGCAAGCGTTATCACGGTGGTGAACGGCGTAATCTCACACCTTTGAGCATCGAAGGCTTTCGCATTAAGGCCGAACCGTTGGCGGGGTTCAGCGCGCTGGACATCGAGCTCTACATGGCCACCCACAAACTGCCACGCCATCCCCTCACCGAGATTGGGTACTACTCCATCGGCTGCGAACCATGCACGGTTCAGGGCGGCAGCGCTGATGATCCCCGCGCCGGGCGTTGGAGTGGAACAAGTAAAACCGAGTGCGGCATACACTGGACGCAGAACGGGCGAGCGTTTGAAGTCGGGATGGCAAAGTAACGGCCGTACTTTACTTGCGGGGGAAACATGTACGAATTTTGGGCTTTCGCGCTCATCGGCTTTCTTGCGCAGATCGTCGACGGTTCGCTCGGTATGGGTTTCGGTGTAATTTCATCGTCGATCTTGCTGTCGCAGGGAATTCCTCCAGCTCTCGCGTCAGCCAGTGTCAATGCGGCGAAACTGCCAACGACGGGCACCGCGGCTTTGTCCCATTTCTTTCACAAAAATCTTGACTGGAATATCGTGTGGGCGCTGTCGATCTTCGGTGCTCTCGGCGGCATCGTTGGCGCGTTGCTGTTGACCAGTCTCAAGGGTGCGGCACTTGCGTTCATTGTAAATGCCTATCTGGCGCTCATGGGCGTGTTGATCATCTGGCGCGGCATGATGGACTTTGCACCCAGACTGATTTCATCTAAACGCTCCCGCACCATTGGATTGGCGGGCGGTCTGATCGAGGGGATTGGTGGAAGTTGGGGACCCATCGTCACCACCAGCCTGCTCGGCTCTGGCGCCGAGTCCCGCTACGCTATCGGCTCAGCAAACTTTTCCGAATTCGTGGTGAGCCTTGCGGTGTTCTCGGCGTTTATAGTGGCCTTTGCCGTAGGCTATTGGGAGGGCGGATCGGACTGGCGGACAACGTTCCTGCCCGTTATCGGTTTGGTCGTCGGCGGATTACCGGCAGCGGCTTTCGGCGGCTGGCTTTCCAAGCGGGCCCCAAAACGTCCATTGACGATTGCGGTAGGCTGCCTTGCCCTCGGCATCGCGATCTATCGAGCGATCTTCGCTTAGATACTAGGCGGCGGCGCTGGCAGTCTCGTTTGGCTCAGTGACGATCACGGGCCCGGAGTCAAGGCCCTTCGCGGCGGGATCGCGATCCACAAACTCAATCACCGCCATTGGGGCTGAATCGCCGTGGCGGAAGCCTGCCTTCATGATCCGGATGTAACCACCCGCTCGATCCTTGAAGCGTGAAGCGAGCACGTCAAATAGTTTCTTCACCTGGGTCTCGTCGCGCACTTGAGAAATTGCCTGGCGGCGCGCATGGAGGCCGCCTTTTTTTGCCAGCGTGACGAGTTTCTCGACGACGGGACGAAGATCTTTCGCCTTTGGCAGCGTCGTGACGATCTGCTCGTGCTTGATCAGCGCCGCCGACATGTTGGCGAACATCGAGGTACGATGCGGTGCCGTGCGGTTGAACCGGCGGCCTTTGAAACCATGACGCATGGCCGTTCTCCTAAATTCACTGGCGTCGTGTGACGCTTAGTAGTGCGTTTCGAATTTCTTGGCGAGTTCTTCGATGTTCTCGGGCGGCCAGTTTGGCACCTCCATGCCCAAGTGGAGGCCCATCTGGGCGAGAACTTCCTTGATCTCGTTGAGCGATTTGCGGCCGAAGTTCGGAGTACGGAGCATCTCTGCTTCGGTTTTCTGAATTAGATCGCCAATGTAGACGATGTTGTCGTTCTTCAGGCAATTGGCGGAGCGGACCGATAGCTCCAGCTCATCGACCTTCTTGAGAAGCGCTGCGTTGAACTCAAGTTCGGGGTGGGCCTCTTCGGGTATAGCTTTGGACGGCTCGGCGAAGTTGATGAATACCGAGAGCTGATCCTGAAGAATACGGGCGGCGTATGCCACTGAATCCTCGGGCGACATCGAACCATCGGTTTCCACCGTCATGATCAGCTTATCGTAGTCGAGAATCTGGCCCTCGCGTGTGTTCTCAATCTTGTAGGACACCCGTTTGACCGGCGAATAGATAGAGTCGACCGGGATGAGACCGATGGGAGCATCTTCCGGACGGTTGCGCTCGGAAGCGACATAGCCCTTGCCGCTGCTGACGGTGAACTCCATGCGCACTTCCGCACCCTCGTCGAGGGTGCAGATCACATGCTCGGGGTTGAGGATATGAATGTCGCCTGTCGCCTGGATATCTCCGGCGCGAACCACGCCCGGGCCTTCCTTGCGGAGCGCCAGGCGCTTGGGGTCTTCCGACTGCATCGAAAGGGCGATTTCCTTGATGTTGAGAATGATGTCGGTCACGTCCTCGCGCACGCCCGCGATCGATGAAAACTCGTGCAACACGCCGTCGATATGGACGGACGTGACAGCCGCACCCTGGAGCGAAGACAAGAGGATTCGGCGTAGCGCATTGCCAAGCGTTGTGCCGAAGCCCCGTTCAAGAGGTTCTGCGACGATGGTCGCGACCCGGCGGCGATCACGCCCCGGCTGCACTTCGAGCTTGGTCGGCCGGATCAGTTCCTGCCAGTTCTTCTGATTGACTTGCATTTATTTTCCCGTCGAAATCCCGGATGACCGGCTTTGCATTTCAGTTCAACATGCCGCCATGAGCGGCGAATTATCCTTAGACGCGGCGGCGCTTGGGCGGCCGGCAGCCATTGTGGGGGATCGGCGTCACATCGCGGATCGAAGTCACCTGAAGCCCGCATGATTGCAAAGCCCGGAGCGCCGATTCGCGGCCCGATCCCGGGCCTGAAACTTCAACCTCGACGGTTCGCATGCCATGCTCCATGGCGGCCCGCCCGACTTGCTCCGCGGCAACCTGGGCGGCGTAGGGCGTTGACTTGCGCGAACCCTTGAAACCAAGCTTGCCGGATGACGCCCAGACGATCGTATTGCCCTGCACGTCGGTAATGGTGATCATCGTATTGTTAAACGAGGCGTTCACATGAACGACACCCGACGAGATGTTCTTGCGCTCTTTACGGCGCGGGCGGGCAGCTTCTTTTCCCATGATCTTTTAGCCTTTACTTCTTCTTGCCGGCGATGGCCTTGGCGGGTCCCTTGCGGGTGCGGGCATTGGTGTGGGTGCGCTGGCCACGCACGGGCAGGCCCTTGCGGTGGCGGAGCCCGCGATAGCAGCCGAGATCGACAAGGCGCTTGATGTTCATCGAGACTTCACGGCGGAGATCACCTTCCACCATGTAGTCGCGATCAATGACCTCACGTATCGCCAGCACTTCAGCGTCCGAAAGCTCGTTTACCCGCTTCGAATGGGGAATTTTCACCTTGTCGGCGATTTCAACCGCGTTGACCGGGCCGATGCCATGGATATAGCGCAGTGAAATCACTACGCGCTTGTTGGTCGGAATATTGACGCCTGCAATGCGGGCCACGCCTGTTCTCCTAGTTGTTCCAATGGCTTAAGCCAGTGGCTGGATTTCTGTTCGAGCGGTTAGCCCGGCCTTTCAAAGGCATAAGGCCGCGCCTCCAGAGGTCTCCCTCCCGAAGCCAGCCTTTTGTCGACCAAGAATAGTACCGTATTTAGGTTGGATTCGCTCACGCGTCAACCCGCCAGATGCTGGAATTGGCCGTTAAACGCGAGCCAGCACCCCCTCGATCTGCCGCGTCACATCGTTGATCTCCGCCATGCCGTCGATAGTCTTCAGGCTTCCACGGGTGCCATAGTAGGCAACGAGCGGGGCCGTCTCCTTGTTGTAGATACCGAGGCGGTCACGGACCGTCTTTTCATTGTCGTCGGCGCGCCGCGTGAATTGGGTCGAGCCACACACATCGCAGACCCCCGCTACCTTGGGCTTCTCGAAAACATCGTGGTATCCCTTGCCGCATTTGGCGCAAGTATAGCGGCCAGTGATCCTTTGAATCAGGGCCTCGTCATCGACCTTCATCTCGATCACAGCGTCGAGCTTCAATCCCCTGCGCGCCAACATCGCATCGAGAGCCTGGGCCTGGGTCGTATTGCGCGGGAACCCGTCGAGAATAAATCCCTTGGCCACGTCGGGTGCCTGCAAGCGGTCTGAAATGATTGACACCACCACCTCGTCCGGCACCAGTTCGCCCCGGTCCATGATGGCCTTGGCGCGGTTGCCCGTGTCCGTGCCGGCCTTCACGGCAGCGCGCAGCATGTCTCCGGTGGAGAGTTGTTTCATGCCGTGCTTGTCTTCAATCAACTTTGCCTGGGTGCCCTTGCCCGCACCGGGCGGGCCAAGGAGGATGAGATTCATCGCCGACTGCCCCGAAGCTTGGATTTCTTGATCAAGCCCTCATACTGTTGCGCCAGCAGATGGCCCTGCAACTGAGCAACCGTATCCATGGTAACGCTCACCACGATCAACAGCGAGGTACCGCCGAAATAGAAGGGAACGCCGGTGTAACCGATGAGAATTTCCGGAATAATGCAGACAACCGACAAATATAGCGCGCCGACGACTGTGATTCGAGTCAGTACGTAGTCGATGTATTCCGCGGTGCGTTCACCCGGGCGCAGGCCCGGAATGAAGCCGCCGTATTTCTTAAGATTTTCCGCTGTCTCCTTCGGATTGAACATGATCGAAGTGTAGAAGAATGCGAAAAAGATGATGAGAACCACGTAAAGAAAGAGAAACAAAGGCTGGCCGTGGCCGAGCAGCGCGGTCAACGTATTCAGCCAGTCCGGTCCCTGCCCCTTGCTGAAATTGGCCACGGTGATTGGCAACAGCAGCAACGAAGACGCGAAGATTGGCGGAATGACACCCGAGGTATTGAGCTTCAGCGGCATGTGCGAGCTGTCGCCCTGGTACATCTTATTGCCCACTTGTCGCTTCGGGTACTGGATCAGCAAGCGCCGCTGGGCGCGTTCCATCAGCACGATGAAGGCGACGACGCCGAGCGCCATGAGAATGATGCCGAGGATCACGAACGTAGAAAGTTGCCCTGTACGCCCAAGTTCAAGCATGGCGGCAATACCGGAAGGAAGCCCAGCCACGATGCCGGCGAAGATAATCAAAGAAATGCCGTTGCCAATACCTCGCGCGGTGATCTGCTCACCGAGCCACATCAGGAATACCGTTCCCCCGGTCAGCGTGATGACTGTGCCGATGCGGAAAAACATCCCCGGTTCTGCAACCAGCCCCGCCTGCCCTTCAAGGCCGACCGCCACGCCATAGGATTGCAACGCCGCCAGAAGAACAGTGCCGTAGCGGGTGTATTGATTGATCTTCTTGCGGCCCTGTTCGCCTTCCTTCTTGAGCTGTTCAAGATGCGGGCTGACCGATGTCATCAACTGTATGATGATAGAGGCCGAAATATAGGGCATGATGTTGAGGGCGAAGATCGCCATGCGGCCGAGCGCGCCGCCGGCCAGGCCGTTCACCCAGCCGAGAATGCCAGAGGAGTTCTGCGCGGCAAATTTCGCCAGCTCTATCGTATCGATGCCGGGTATCGGAATGTAGGTGCCTAGCCGATAGACAATCAGTGCACCGAGCGTAAACCAGATGCGCTTCTTGAGATCTTCCGACTTGGCGAGAGCGCCGAAGTTCAGATTTGCCGCAAGTTGTTCTGCCGCAGATGCCATTCCGTATCCTCGCGTTCAGCCCAGGGTCCACCTATGTGGGTTTGGACGTCAACGCCTGCAAGTTTACTTCGCTTCCGCCGGAGTCTCGACGGGCTTCAATATCTTGACACTGCCACCCGCCTTTTCGACGGCTGCCAAGGCTCCCTTGGAGGCATGATAAACCTCAAAGGCGAGCTTTGCCTTGAGTTCGCCCTTGCCAATAAGCCGCAAGCCCCCGCGCGCCTTGGAAAGAACACCGGCAGCAACCAGTGAAGCAACCGTGACGGGTGCCTTGATATCGATCTTTTTCGAGTCAACCGCAGCTTGCACGGCGCCGAGGTTGATTTCGTTGTAAGAGATTCGGTTTGGTTTGTTAAAGCCACGCTTTGGTAACCGGCGGTAAATCGGCATCTGGCCGCCTTCAAAGCCCGCCTTGGCGCCGCCCTTGCGGGCCGTTTGGCCCTTGCCACCGCGCCCTGCTGTCTTGCCGAGGCCAGACCCAATGCCGCGGCCCACGCGCTTCTTAGCGTGCCGCGAACCGGCGTTGTCGGCAATCTGATTAAGCTTCATCGGAAATATCCCTATTCAACCACACGAACGAGATGCGCCACTCTGGCAATCATGCCGCGAACCGACGGGGTATCGCTGAGCGTTGCGGTCTTGTTCATCTTGTTCAAGCCCAGGCCCACAAGCGTCGCGCGCTGCTCGGCCGGGCGGCGCTGCGGGCTGTGAACCTGCTGCACCTTTACGGTCTTGCCGGACTTCGTTTTTGCCTTCGCCATATTATCGTCCTCAATTATTCGGCGACGGCTGCTTCACCGCCACGGCGGCGGAGCACATCGCTTACCTTCTTGCCACGCCGGGCAGCCACGGAACGCGGGGATACCTGCTTTTTGAGCGCATCAAATGTCGCGCGCACCATGTTGTAGGGGTTCGATGATCCTTTCGACTTGGCGACGACATCCTGCACGCCGACCGACTCAAAGACGGCTCGCATCGGACCACCGGCGATGATCCCTGTTCCCGGAGGCGCCGAGCGCAGCACGACCTTGCCCGCGCCCCAGCGCCCATCCATGTCGTGATGCAGCGTTCGCCCTTCGCGCAGCGGCACGCGGATAAGGCCACGCTTGGCGCTTTCGGTTGCCTTGCGCACCGCTTCCGGAACCTCGCGCGCCTTGCCATGGCCGAAGCCGACGCGGCCCTTCTGATCGCCCATGACGACGAGTGCGGCGAAACCGAAACGCTTGCCGCCCTTCACCACCTTGGCGACGCGGTTGATATGGACCAGCTTGTCGATGAATTCGCTGTCCCGCTCTTCCCGATTGTCCTTGCGATTCCGGTCGCGGCCGCCGTGTTCCTTAGCCATTATCTTTCCGCCTGTTCCTAGAAATTGAGTCCGCCCTCGCGGGCGGCTTCGGCCAGCGCCTTGATGCGCCCGTGATAGATGTAACCGCCTCGATCAAAAACCACGTCCTTCACGCCGGCCTTGACGGCGCGTTCGGCGATCAGCTTGCCAATAGCGGCGGCTGCGGCCTTGTCGGTGCCCTTTTTGGTGGTCGACTTGAAAGCTTCCTCGATGCTTGAAGCCGCGCAGAGAGTGACGCCCTTGGCATCATCGATAACCTGGGCATAGATGTTCTTGCTCGAACGGAACACCGAAAGGCGCGGGCGCAAATTGCCGCGAGCCGCAATCGCTTTTCGCACGCGCGCCCTGCGCTTCGTTATGGGAGATGTTTTCGTGGCCATCGCAATCACCTGTTACTTTTTCTTGCCTTCCTTGCGGAAGATATATTCGCCGGCATATTTGACGCCCTTGCCCTTGTAAGGTTCGGGGCTACGGAACTCACGGATTTCCGCCGCTACCTGGCCAACGCGCTGTTTGTCGATGCCGGAAACGACGATCTCCGTGGGCTTTGGAGTCTTGATCTCAATACCCTCGGGGATCGGATAGTTTACATCATGGCTATAGCCCAAATTGAGCTGCAAGGCCTTGCCCTGCACTGCCGCGCGATAACCGACCCCGCTGATTTCCAGTGTCTTGGAATAACCCTGCGTGACGCCCTTCATCATGTTCGAAACCAGCGTGCGCGACATGCCCCAGCAGGAGCGCGCCACCTTGGATTGGTCCCTCGGATCAACCTTGACGCCACCGTCTTCGACTTTCGCCGAAACGTGCTCGACGAGCACCAGCTTCAATTCACCCTTGGGGCCCTTTACTGAAAGATTGTGCCCGGTGAGGTTCACAGTTACACCGGCTGGAACCGGAATAGATTTTTTACCGATACGAGACATGGCCAGTACCCTCAGAACACCGTGCAGATGACTTCGCCGCCCACATTCTGTGAGCGCGCTTCGGCATCCGACATGACGCCTTTGGGCGTCGACAAAATTGAAATGCCAAGGCCGTTGTAAACGGTCGGCATCGTCGTGACCGACGCATAAACCCGGCGACCCGGCTTCGATACGCGCTGGATTTCCCGGATGACCGGAGAGCCGTCGAAATATTTGAGTTCGATTTCGATCTCGGCCTTTGCCGCGCCCTGTTGCACCGTGGCGAAGCCGCGAATGAATCCCTCGCTCTGCAACACTTCCAGAACGCGCTCGCGCAGCCGGGACGCCGGCGATGTAACCTTCGACTTACCGCGCTCCTGCGCGTTCCGGATGCGTGCGAGCATATCGCCGATCGGATCAGTCATACTCATGTCATTGCTCTCCTGAAGTCCGTATCTTTACCAACTCGACTTGGTCATGCCGGGGATCAGACCCTGGTTGGCCATTTCGCGAAGTGCCAGACGCGACATCTTGACTTTCCTGTAATAGGCGCGCGCGCGCCCGGTAATTTCACAACGATTGCGCACCCGGTTGGGTGAAGAATTGCGCGGCAGCTGCGCCATCATCAGTTGCGCGGAAAAACGCTCTTCCATCGTCAGCTTCTTGTTCTGCGCGATCGCCTTGAGACGGGCACGCTTGCCGGCGAATTTCTTCACCAGACGCTTGCGATGGTTGTTCTTTTCTACCGAACTCGTTTTCGCCATGTGGCTACCTCATGCCGCTTGCTTGCGGACGGATTTGCGGAACGGGAAGTTAAACGCTTCGAGAAGTGCCCGCGCTTCATCATCGGTGCGCGCCGACGTGCAAACGATGACGTCAAGGCCCCAGACGCGATCGATCCGGTCATAGTCGATTTCCGGGAACACGAGATGTTCCTTGATGCCCATGGCGAAGTTGCCGTTGCCATCGAAGCTGCGGTCGGTGAGGCCACGAAAATCGCGGATACGCGGCAGCGCGATCGTGACAAACCTGTCGAGAAACTCATACATGCGCGTTTTGCGAAGCGTGACCTTGGCGCCGATCGCCAGGTTTTCACGAATCTTGAACTGTGCGATGGCCTTGCGTGACTTGGTGATGACCACCTTTTGACCGGCGATCTTCTGAAGCTCGTCGGCGGCAATCTGCACCAGCTTTGAATCCTGGGTGGCCTCGCCGATACCCATGTTGAGCACGATCTTGGTGATCTTCGGCACTTCCATAACGTTCTTGTAGCCGAACTGCTCGGTCATCTTGGCGCGCACCACTTCGTCGTAGTGCTTGCGCAAACGCGGCACATAATCCTTTGGCATAACCTCTACCGGACCAGCGGTTTTCGCCTCAACCTTTGGAGCTTTCTTGCCTTCCGCCTTGCCGCCTCCTGGCTTCTTGCCCTCGGGTTTCTTCGCCGCAGGAGCAGCGCCTTCCGCCTTCTTGGGAGCCTTCTTTTCCTTGTCTTCAGCCATCGATCGTTTCTCCCGAACGCCTAGCGACGCGAACCTTCTTGCCATCGGCAAGCGTCTTGTAGCCCACGCGTGTTGGCTTGCCGTCCTTGGGATCGCGCAAAGCCAGGTTGGATATCTGGATCGGCATCTCCTTGGAGATGATGCCGCCCTCTTGACCCGCGGTCTGGCGCGTGTGGCGCTTGACCATGTTGATGCCTCGTACCAGGGCCCGGTTTTCATCCGGAATCATGCGGATGATCTCGCCCTGCTTGCCCCTGTCCTTGCCGGTGATAACGACGACCTTGTCGCCTTTCCGGATTTTAAATTTCAACGCCATCACAACACCTCCGGCGCCAGTGAAATGATCTTCATTTGATTCTTGGCGCGGAGTTCGCGTGGCACCGGCCCGAAGATGCGTGTACCCACCGGTTCGCCCTGCGGGTTGATCAGTACTGCGGCGTTGCGGTCGAAGCGGATTACCGAACCGTCGGCGCGGCGGATATCTTTCGCGGTCCTGACGACGATGGCCTTCATCACCGTGCCCTTCTTGACGCGGCCGCGCGGAATAGCCTCCTTGATCGACACGACGATGATGTCGCCGACCGAGGCGTAGCGGCGCTTCGATCCGCCCAGTACCTTGATGCACTGGACCCGCCGCGCGCCGGAATTGTCGGCGACATCGAGATTGGTCTCTTGCTGGATCATGTCATCACCTGTTCACGGGGCGCTTGCCGCCCGCTTGTCCTTGTTGCCTATACGCCAGCCGCCGAGATCTTGCCGAGCAGCGTCCAGCGCTTCTGTTTCGATAGCGGCCGGGTCTCTTCGATCCGCACCACATCGCCGATCTTGG
>JBKKDI010000191.1:0-3621 GCA_046708645.1 Aestuariivirga sp. | reverse complement strand
CCATCGCATTTGCCATCAAGGGCGTCGCACGCGCCAGCTTTCCAGAGCACGGTCATTCCGGTCTTGGTGATGTAGCCTTGCTCTGGGCCTCCTCCGGGAGACTTATGAGAATCTTTCGTGGAGACGGGACTGCGTGGCGGGCCTGCCAGACTCGAACCTGGAACCGGAGCAGCCCGCGGTGCGGAACAAACTAATTCCCAGCAATCTAAAACCAAAAACCCCTGCCGAGGTCCGACCCACAGCAGGGGCAAGTTTGGGAGCAATCAGCGGAAACTTATTTGCCTCCGCAGTTTTGCGTAACACCTCGCGGCGACAACGAGCAATCCCGCGACGAGTTACCCACAGCTGACCAGCTATACCGTCGACGCAGACCTTCGTGTGGAGGTGCGTGGCTGAGCATCACGTTGCAAGAGGCCGACGCGAGGCGCTGGCAAGTTACTATCCGATGAGGCCGCATCATTGATGGCGTTATTGACGTCCTTGGCGATCTTCATTTTATCGCTTTGAAACCCAAAATGACACCCAGCTCAAGAATCCCTACTTCGTGAGCAGCTTACAAATCGCTCTAGCTGCGTGAAATTATTTAGAAAAATGTGGTGCCCAGGGGCGGAATTGAACCACCGACACGCGGATTTTCAGTTCGCGCGTCAGTTGGCCTCATTTTCTCTAAACTAATCCTATCCGCGATCTACTAAAGATTTCACAAATAAAACTGGACTTCCACCCAATAGGAAGCATTGGTTGGTTCATTAAAGCGGAGCCCTAGACAACGGTAACCGCCGATGATGGTTTTGCTCGCAAAATGCGGGCTTTGGCTGGTGGGACCTCAAATAGTTGGGTTTCAGTAACAAAAGGGAACCATCATGCCAAAATAATCAAAGAAGGCCTATGTTCGTAAGATAAGAAAAACACTGACTGCCGTATCCGCCCCACGCCGTGCAACAAGAACAGACACGAAGTCGTCGCAGATCTTGAAGCTTCTCGGTCGTGCCAATGGTGCGACTCTGGAGGAACTTGCGACTGCCACAAGCTGGCAAGACCACAGCGTCCGAGGATTTCTATCAGGCACTCTCAAGAAAAAACTCGGACTCATTGTAACCAGCCAAATCATCGATGGCACTCGCCGTTACAGGATTAGTCAGCCGGGGAGCGGTCAATGAACTCACTGGCTGCGGGCGTTGAGTCCCTTGCAAGTCTCACACTGCATCAACTTCGCGAGGAATGGTCAAAATATTATCGATCTGCAGTTCCCCCAGCCATGAGCCCGGAACTCTTGCAACGGGCAATTGGCTACAAAATACAGGAGGAGGTGCTTGGTGGTTTGAACCGCCGGGCACAGCTGCGCCTCGCATCACTTGGATCAACTTCGGGAAAGATCATAGAGTCTCGAGGTGCCGCCCCTACCATGAAAGTCGGCACCAAACTGCTCCGGGAATGGCAAGGTAAAGTCCACGAGGTACTGGCTCTCGATGATGGACAGTTTGCCTTTGCCGGAAAGACCTATCGGAGTCTGACAATCATAGCCCGACAAATTACGGGTACTCATTGGTCGGGTCCACGGTTCTTTGGCCTAAAGACGGCTCGGGCGTTTGCAGATGGTTGAGCGCCCTACACTTCGACGCTGTGCCATCTACACCCGCAAGTCTTCAGACGAAGGTTTGGACCAGGCTTACAACTCGCTTGATGCACAGAGAGACGCCTGTTGTGCCTATGTCGCCAGCCAAAAGCACGAAGGCTGGGTATTGATTGACAAAAAGTACGATGACGGCGGCTTCTCCGGCGGCTCGCTCCGTCGTCCCGCGTTACAGATGCTTCTGGAAGATTTGGCCAAAGGCCTGATCGATATTATCGTTGTTTACAAGATCGATCGGCTCACCCGATCCCTTGCTGATTTTGCCAAGCTAACAGAAGTTCTCGATAAGCATGAGGTTTCGTTTGTTGCTGTTACCCAGCAATTCAATACTTCAACATCTATGGGAAGACTCACCCTTAATGTCTTGCTTTCATTCGCACAATTCGAACGAGAAATCGCGGGTGAACGCATCCGTGACAAGATCGCTGCGTCCAAGCGACGAGGCATGTGGATGGGCGGTGTTGTACCGCTCGGTTATGACGTACGAGACCGAAAGTTGATCATCAACGAACAAGAAGCAGAAACAGTTCGGCATGTCTACAATCAGTATCTTGTTCTCAAATCTGTCCAGGTTTTGAAGAAACACCTTGATGCTTTAGGCCTTCGGTCCAAGCGTTACACACGGAAAGACGGCACCGAACTTGGCGGAAACCCGTTCTTTCGTGGTGCGCTTTACACCATCCTCAACAATCCGATCTACCGTGGATTAATCTCCCATAAGAAGCAGACTTTTCCCGGTGATCATGACGCCATCATCTCGGAGGAACTGTTCCGATCCGTCCGTGTCGTGCTTTCTAACCAAGGTCCCGGTGAAGAAGCAAAGACGAAACGAGCCTCGCCCGCTTTGCTCAAAGGCCTCGTTTTTTGATTCCAAAGGCCATCGCCTTCAACCAACACACTCAAGTAAACACGAACGCAAGTATCGATATTATGTGTCGGCGCCGTTGATTCGGAACGCGAAGACTTTTCCTGACGGTCTTCGGGTTCCGGCCTCTGATCTTGAGAAAATCGTCATCAACTCTATTGCGGCCAAACTGCGCGACGAGAGTTGGGTTACGACAACGTTTTTCGAACCAGACAAGGCTTCTGAACTCCGCCCAATGATCGACCGGGCGATATCGCTTGCCAAGCGAGTCGAGCAGCAAACAGTTCTTAATGATTGCACGTTCAGGACGATCATCCACCGCGTCGAGGTCAGCAAGAATATCATCTCAATAAAACTGGGCTTCAATAGCATTGCGGCCGCGTTGTTACCGAACGCAGATGCAGAGCATCCTGCAGCGGCCAAGAACTCCACCGTCGAGATATTGATAAGGGGTCAATTTCTTCGTTGCGGCAAGCAAGTCAGGCTCGTTCTCGGAAATGACGATGCAGTTCAGCGAAACCCCGATGACCGTCTCATTCAGGAAGTTGTTCGAGCGCAGCGCTGGTTCGATGATCTTTCGAATGGTCGCGCCACCAGCATCGCTGCACTCGCAAAGCGGGAAAGATGTTCAGCACCTTACATCAGCTTGAAAATCAGCTTGGCTTTTCTCGCTCCAGATATCGTGCAGTCGATCATTGATGGGAAACAACCTCAAACACTCACGCCAGAACGCCTCAAGAAAGCCTGCCCGCTCCCAATAAGTTGGGAGGAACAACGTGCTGTCTTACTGGCGTAATTGGTGTTGAATACGTGGATTTGATGGTTGTCGCAAACCGATCACTACTACCCATAACCGGAATTTAGGCTCACGGAGACTTAAGAACCTAGATCGGCTGAAATCTAGTCAATCCCCCGTCTCTGGGAAGCACGCGACGCAAGCTTTGCCCACAAGCCACGGAAGTCGCGGCACTATCCCAGCGCACCTAAAATCAACTGGTTCGAGCAGGGGAGATTGGCTGGGGCGGGAGGGATCGAACCTCCGAATGGTGGAATCAAAATCCACTGCCTTACCACTTGGCTACGCCCCATGAGTGATATCGCCCATTTAGCGCCCGGAACCCGG
>JBKKDI010000190.1:0-4894 GCA_046708645.1 Aestuariivirga sp. | reverse complement strand
GTCGCCAGCACCTGCGCGCCATTGCCGAGGAGCCGGGCGATCACCTTGCGCTCGCCTTCGCGAAAATATTCCTCGCCATGCTCGGAAAAAATCTCGGACACGGTTTTGCCCGCCGCGGTTTCGATTTCGTGATCGGCGTCGACGAAGGGAATGTCGAGTTTTTCGGCGAGTCGTCGCCCGACGCTCGATTTTCCAGCACCCATCAATCCAACGACTACGAGGGAACGATCTCCCAAGCGCTCACGAATGGTTTCGGTCTCCCTGGCAAGGGCGCGGGCCACGGCATGTCTCCAAACTCAAACCTGACCGGCGTTCTATCGCGGGGGGGCGGGCGCCGCAAAGGCTTTCAGAAAAAGCGTGGAGCGGGTAGAGATGGGTAAATCGGGTGGAGTTCAATGCCGGATAGCATTCGTTTTTTGTTAATCCTCACGTGTTTGGCTGGTGCGGTCTATGGAACTGCCTGGGCGCTGGCCAATTTCCCGCCGGAGCAGTCGGAGATCGTGAAGCCGTTACCCCATGAAAAACTCCGGCCCAAATGATGTAATGCCCCGCCGCGACGGCAGGCTGGCCGAGCGATTTCTCGAGATGATGGCCGCGGAGCGGGGAGCCTCCCAAAATACGCTTGCCGCCTACGGCCGCGACCTCGAGGACTATGGGGCCTTTCTGGGCAACAGAAACGGCAGCCTCCAGGACTCCCAGCCCGGGCATATCCGCGACTATCTCGCTCAAATGGAAGCGAACGGCATGGCGCGCAGCACGGCTGCGCGCAAGCTTTCGGCGATACGCCAATTTCACCGCTTTCTGCTGGGAGACGGCCTGTCCGCCGAAAATCCGGCGATGGCGATTGAGAGTCCGCGGACTGCACGACCGCTTCCCAAATTCATTTCAGAAAATGATGTGGCACTATTACTCGATACGGCACGCGCAAGGTCGGCTCAAGCCAAGGGCAAGAGCATGCTGAGGGCCAGGCGCATGGCGTGCCTGCTCGAATTGCTCTACGCCACGGGCCTGCGCGTCTCCGAACTGGTGGGCCTCACCGTGCGGGGGGCCTCCACTGATGGAGATTTCATCGCAGTCAAGGGTAAGGGCGGCCGTGAGCGGCTGGTGCCGGTGTCGAGCGTCGCGCGGAAGGCGCTCAAGGATTATCTCCATTTGCTTTCGGTTAGGGGAGAAACGAAGTGGCTGTTTCCCTCTTCCGGCACGTCAGGTCACTTGACGCGTCAGCATTTCGCTCTTGAGCTGAAGGGGCTCGTGGTTGAGGCCGGTCTCGACGCCTCACGGATTTCGCCGCATGTCCTGCGGCATGGATTTGCCAGCCACCTGCTGGCGGGGGGCGCCGATCTCCGTTCGGTGCAACAGATGCTGGGGCACGCGGATATTTCGACCACGCAGATCTATACCCACGTGCAGCAAGACCGCTTGCGCGCCATGGTGGAACGCCATCATCCGCTCGCCAAGAAAAGTTGACTTTGACGGGGCGGACCGCCACGTTCGCCCGAGCCGCAATTAATACGAGTGTCCATGCCCTCCTATCTCGATTTTGAAGCTCCCGTAGCCGAACTGGAAGGCAAAATCGCCGAATTGCGGGCACTGGCGTCGAGCGACAAGGCGGTATCGATTGCTGAGGAAGTCAAGACGCTCGAGAAGAAGGCCACGAAAATCTTGGGAGATTTATATGAATCGCTGGCGCCCTGGCAAAAGGCCCAGGTTGCGCGCCATCCAGAGCGCCCACACGCTCTCGATTACGTCGAAGCCCTGATTTCTGAATTTACTCCCATGGCGGGCGATCGGAAATTTTCCGAGGACTTCGCCGTGATCGGCGGTCTCGGGCGGTTTCGAGGCGACCCTGTAATGGTCATTGGCCAGGAGAAGGGCCATGATACGGCGGCGCGCCTCAAGCGGAATTTCGGCATGGCGCGGCCCGAGGGTTATCGCAAGGCCGTCCGTCTCATGGAAACGGCCGATCGCTTCGGCCTCCCGGTCATCACTTTTGTCGATACGGCGGGCGCCTATCCGGGGATCGACGCCGAAGAACGGGGCCAGGCGGAAGCGATCGCACGCTCAACCGATTGCTGCCTCAGCCTGGGCGTGCCCCTGGTTTCCGTCATCATCGGCGAAGGCGGCTCGGGTGGTGCCATCGCCATTGCCACGGCCAATACGGTGCTGATGCTCGAGCACGCGATCTACAGTGTCATCTCGCCGGAAGGGGCAGCTTCCATCCTGTGGCGCGATCCCGCCCGCGCCAGGGATGCCGCCGCCGCCATGAAGATCACCGCCCAGGACTTGAAGAAACTCGGAATCATTGATGAAATCGTTGCCGAACCCATGGGCGGCGCCCACCGCGGCCGCCACGAGGTTATCGCCGGAACGGGCGACGCAATTGCCAGAACCCTGACGGCATTTGCAGGCGTCCCGGGGGACGTGCTGCGGACCCAACGGCGGGAGAAGTTCCTGGCGATTGGCAGGAACCTGTGATTCCCGTGTCAGACCAGGGCGAACCAGCCCGGTACCAGACCGAAGACAGAAGTTAAACCAGCAGAAATACTGGGCAGAGTAGAAATTAGAGACAGGGCGATACCCGCAGCGATGAGCCCATATTCGATGGCGGTGACGCCGTGCTCGTCGCGGATTAAACGGTAAATATTCTTGGCAAAGGCTTGCATACGGGTTCCTGAAATAACCGCAGTCGCTACCGCTCTTTCAATAGACCATAGCCATCTGCAAAATCCAGTTAACGCGTTTCTTAAGATTTGCGGGAAAAGGCCGTCCCCTACCGATCATCCCCCGGATATCGTCAATTTCCGATTCGATCCGGCCGGCCGGGGCAGGACCACCATTGCAAAGCACCTGGAGGAAATCCGACCGCCAGATCTCGAATGTGTTCTAAAAACGCCTTAAATAGCTATCATCGTTCAGAAAAGACGTGGCTCCTCCGTTCTCGATTTAAACCTTGCGGAATAGGCAGGCCTCCTTCTGGTGAGGCCGTGCATCAGTCATGAGGCGGCAAACAATAACACTAGGACTATGCTGGGGAGTGGTTTTGAAATATTTGTGCATTTTGCACGCTTGCAAATTAAAGCAAAAATTAACCAGACCAGGAAGGCAGGCGCTAGCTTGGATCAAATAACCAGATGATCCGGAAGATCGATCGGCGTGGGTTGCTCAAGGGCTTAGTTGCAACCACCACCGCCGCCGGTCTCAGCCCGGACATAATGCCTGCTCAAGCGCAGGATGCGCCGATGCTGCGCGCGGTTAGCCGGATCCTCGAGATCAAGGGCCGTGCCGCCAAAGTTTTCGGTCTTCTCGGCCCCGGGAATAAGCCTGGCCTGGAGTTGCTCCTTGGCGACCGGTTCAGGGCACGGCTCCGAAACGAAACGGCGAGTGAAACTCTGATTCACTGGCATGGACTGACGCCCCCCACTCAACAGGATGGCGTGCCGATGCTATCGCAGCCGGCTCTTAAGCCCGGCGCCAGTTATAGTTACGATTTCGTCAACACCCGGTCCGGCACGCACTGGATGCATTCGCATGTGGAATTGCAGGAGCAGCAATTGCTGGCGGCGCCGCTGATCGTGCGAGAAACCGCAGAGCCAGTTTTCGACGAGCAGGAGCACGTCGTGATGCTGCATGATTTCAGCTTCCGCGAGCCAGCTGAAATTCTGGCGGAGCTGCGGAGCGGGCACGGCCTTCACGCCGGTCATGCCAATGCCAGGGGCGGCATGCCCAACGACATCGTCTACGATGCTTATCTTTGTAACGACCGGACGCTGGACGATCCGGAAACGCTGGTGGCCGAAAACGGCGGGCAAATCAGGCTGCGCGTCATCAACGGGGCCGCCGCCAGCAATATGTGGATCGATCTCGAATCGCTCGAGGGCGATCTCGTCGCGGTCGATGGCAATGCGGTCAATCCCATTCGGGGATCGCGCTTTCCTCTGGCGATCGCCCAGCGCGCCGACATCAGGCTTCGACTGCCGCCAGACGGCGGGAGCTTCCCGATTTTCTTCCAGCCGGAGGGACTTATTGCACGCGCGGGATTGGTATTGAAAACGCCCGGAGCGAAAATCGCCAAAGTTGCTTTGGATGCCGCGATTCCAGCCCCTGCCCTCGACCTTTTGTTCGAACGGGAATTGCGTGCTGTAGGCAAATTGCCGGACGAACCGGTTACCCGTGTCGAAGTCCTGATGTTAACGGGGGGAGGCGCAAATTATGTCTGGGGCCTCAACGGAAAAGCTTCCATGCACGACACGGTCTTCACGGTGAAGCAGGGTGAGCGCATTGAAGTTCGGATCCGCAACATGACCGGGATGTCGCACCCCATGCACCTGCATGGGCATTACTTCAAGGTGGTGGGAATCGGCGACAGGCGGATTGATGGAGCGTTGCGCGACACGGTACTGGCGCCGCCACTGGAAACTGTGACCATCATGTTCGACGCCAACAATCCCGGCACATGGGCGTTCCACTGCCACCACCTTTATCATATGAACTCCGGGATGATGGGAACGGTCGACTACACGAGCGCGGCCTAGAAGTCGCAGAAGGCGTCTCTCAGACAAAAGCGCCGTGGCAGTGCTTGTACTTCTTGCCGGAACCGCAAGGGCAAATATCGTTCCGGGCAATCTTTCCCCATGTCTCCGGTTTCTTCGGATCGAGGGCAAGTGCGGCAGCCGCCGCGGGGGCTCCGAAGAACGCACCTTCGCCAACATCGTCTTCGCCGGTCATGGCATCGATGTGGTGGGCTTCCATCAGCGGAAGATCGTCCTCGTCGGGCAAAAGGTCGTCCGTGGGCCGGTTCTGGATTTCGACCCGCATCACCTGGGAGGTTGCATTCTCGCGGAGTTTGCCGATCAGGGCCTCGAACAGGCTGAAGCCCTCGGTCTTGTATTCGTTG
>JBKKDI010000189.1:0-24704 GCA_046708645.1 Aestuariivirga sp. | reverse complement strand
ACTCAGAACTGTAGATAATTTTCCCGGAGATATGGACGGGTTCCATGCGCTCGCGGTGCTGAAAGCGGTCCGTACCCATAGCGTACCCGCAGCCCTAAACTTGCCGCCATTTGGGACTCAAAACTCTCCTAAATATTTGATAATGTTGGCGACCCCGGCAGGATTCGAACCTGCGACCTAGTGCTTAGAAGGCACTTGCTCTAGTCCAACTGAGCTACGGGGTCGTTATGTTCCTCACTCTGAGGTGCATCGCCCTAGGCGATGCCTCGAAGGGTCACACCCTGCAGGATGCTTTCGAGGTTCGCGTTGCTCGCACCTCAGCATGAGGAATTCGCTAATGGGTCCAGTTATCGGACCGGCCCCATCTGAAATTGTCGGAGTAAGATTTCTTGTGGGGGCGCACCGGCGGTTCCGGCGCCACTGTATAGGCTAGGCCCTCGCGTTCGGCGTAGGCCACCGCCTCCGCGCGCGTGGGAAAGCTCAGCCTAAGCTGTTGGTGCGTGTCGCCGGAGGAGGTCCAGCCCATCAACGGGTCGGCCGTGCGCGGTGCCGTCTCCTCGTGCTCGACAATCCAGTCGTCGGTGTTGCCCTTGCCCGATTGCATGGCGTTGCGGGCGGGCCGGTAGATGCGTACTGCCATTGGCGGTCGGTCTCCAATTCCACGGCTGGTCGGGGTGGCCAGATTCGAACTGACGACCCCCTGCGCCCAAGGCAGGTGCGCTACCAGACTGCGCTACACCCCGAATGCCGTTCAACGTGGCCCGCTCTTATCCGAAAAGAGCTGCTTCGGGCAAGGCTAGTTCGTCGGCCGCAAATGCCAGCGGCGCAAGGCGACCAACGCCCAGATGGCCTCCACCACCCCGAATGGCCAGGCACCTTGAAGGAAGCCGTAAATCGAACCCAATGCGCAAGCGGTGGCGAACAGCAGCAGGAACCAGTGACTGCGATGTTCGAGAGCGTAGGCCACCAGCATCAGTGTGACCGCGAACAGGCCAAATGCGTTAAGCAAGTCCACCGCGATTATTCGACCGTCTTGAAGATGCGATGATAGACGGTGTCCCCGGCCCGGAGGCCGATGCGTTTGGCGGTTCCGGCGGCAACTTCTAGCACACCCAATACCGGCTCCCGGACGCCGATCACGTCGAGCGATTGCGGGACGGTATTTTCGGCCACATAAGCCACGGTCCCATCTGCGCGGATGAATAAAATGTCGAGGGGGATATAAGTGTTCTTCATCCACATGGCCACAGCCTGGGGGTGGCCGTAATCGAACAGCATGCCGCGGTCCTCCGGCAAGCGCTGGCGGAACATCAGGCCGCGCTGGCGCAAGGTTTCGGTGTCGGCGATCTCAACGGTGAACATGGTGGCGCCTTCCCCGGTTGCCACCGTCACTGGCTCGATTTTGGAAAGGGGCGCATCCTGGGCGTGGGACACGGACAGTCCTGCTAACCACAAGACGGCAATAAGAAACCAAAGCACACGCATGGAGTACGTCATTGGCGGGAATTACAGCGGAAGAATGATGTCAATTGGCGCTTCCCCCCATTGTCATTGCCGGGCTTGTCCCGGCAACCCATGTCTCCACTGCGTTATTTATCCGTGCTGAGCAATGGGTCGCCGGAATAAATCCGGCGATGACAAGAATGGAGTACTAGTTCGTATGGGCGGGGCCGCCCTCAAGGGAAACGCGCACTTCAGCGGCCATGTTGCCCTTGGGGCCTTCGCCAAAGCGCACGTAAATCCATGTGTCGGGTTGAAGCTCGGTGATCGCGGTCTTGCGCAAGGTTTCCATGTGCACGAAAATATCGGGCTTGCCCTCTCCCTCCGAGACGAAACCGAATCCGCGGGCGCGGTTGAACCATTTTACCTTGGCCCGCACCCAGCCGCTGGAGGGCGTCACTGTGTTGTGGGCGCGGCTCTTGCGTTCGACCGGATGGATCGCCGTCGACAGGTCGACCGAGAGCACACGCAGGCACTGGTAGCCCTTCTGGCGCTCCACCACTTCGCAGATGACGCGCGCACCCTCGAGCGGCGCCTCGAAGCCGTCGCGCTTCAGGCAGCTCAAATGCAGAAGCACATCCTGCATGCCGTTGTCGGGAATGATGAAACCGTAGCCCCGGCCCGTATCGAACCATTTCACCAGGCCGCTGATCTGGATAATCCGCACATTGGCTTCAGGTGCCTGACCGAGACCCGAAACCTCCTCACCCCTTGGGGTGTCGCTCGCCGCCATGACTGGTACCCAACCCGTTGCGGGCGGCTCTAACAGTCTTCAGCCCCGCCGCCCGTCATCAATGTGATCAAATTGCGGCGCTTTGTATAGTGCAGCGCGGACACACATGTGGATAACTTAGCGATGAAGCCGCGGCGCCCGCGGTGCTGGGACAAGCGCCGGGAATCTTTGGCCGATTTTGTTGTGAGGTGCGCACCTCCGCCGCCTGTTGCGGTGCCTTGTGCATCAACTTGCACCAGCCGCGGCGGTCGGAGCGGCCAAGAAAACGTTTTTTGCATTGGCGGCACTGATTCGCTATCTCTGGCCCCGGGCGGGAGGGCAATTCATGAAGTACCTGCACACTATGATACGCGTTTCCGATCTCGCGGCCTCGCTCGACTTTTTTGTCACGAAGCTCGGCTTCATCGAACAGCGGCGCTATGACAATGAGAAGGGCCGCTACACGCTCGCCTTCGTGGCCGCCCCCGAAAGCCCCGATGCGCCGGTGGAGCTGACCTGGAACTGGGACCCGGAAACCTATACGGGCGGGCGCAACTTCGGCCACTTAGCCCTCGAAGTGGAAAACATCTACGACTATTGCAGCCGCCTGCAAAAAGCCGGCATCTCCATCAATCGCCCGCCGCGCGATGGCCGCATGGCCTTTATCCGGACGCCCGACGGGATCTCCATCGAACTTCTGCAAAAGGGCGCCGCTCTGCCCCTCCAAGAGCCGTGGACGAGCATGCCCAACGTGGGAAGTTGGTAGCTACGACCGTCGCACTATTCTGCGGGAACCAGACCCTCGGCTTTGCGAAACTCAGGTGCGAAATCCACCGGCAGTATCTTCGGCTGTTTCCGCCATTCGAGTATTTCAAACCGGCCATCGGCATGCTCGACCAGCGCCGTGCAGCTTTCCACCCAGTCGCCGTCATTGAGATAGTGAATACCGTCGATGTAGCGGTTGTCGGCGGTGTGGACATGGCCGCAAATCACCCCTGAACAATTGCGCTGTTTGGCCTCGCGCACTACGGCACTTTCAAAGTGTGAAAGAAATTCGACCGCCTTTTTGACTTTGCGTTTCAAATGGGCGGATAGCGACCAATAGGGCAGCCGGAAAAACCGGCGCACCCGGTTCACCGCCGAGTTTAGCCCCATCACCGCTTCATAGGCCGTGTCGCCAAGCTTGGCGAGCCATGGGGCGTAGCGGACAACGCCGTCGAACTTGTCGCCATGGAGCACAAGGTAACGCTTTCCCGACACCGCGACATGAACCGCATCGGCCCGCACCGCAACGCGGCCAAACCGAAGGTTCAGGAAGTTGCGGAAGTTTTCGTCGTGATTGCCGGGAATATAGAAGACCTTGGTTCCCTTGCGGGCCTTGCGCAAAAGTTTCTGGATCACATCGTTGTGCAACTGATCCCAGTACCAGGCCTTGCGCAGCGACCAGTCGTCGATGAGATCGCCCACGAGATAGAGCTGGTCACTTTCCGTATCGCGAAGGAATGCCAGCAGCGCGGCGGTCTGGGCGCGGGGCGTGCCGAGATGCACGTCGGAAATGAAAATGGCACGGAATCGAAGCGGCGAGCGCGGTGGCGAAATCATCGGAACTCAATGCTGTTGCTCCGCCCCGTAAGAAGCCGTTCCCATGAAGATCTGATGACGGGCGCAGCGGGGGACCGTTACCACATCGTCATTGTACGGACCTATTCGCTTGGCTGGGCAACGCGAATCAAAGGGCAAAAATGACAGCCACAACATTTGACGATACCGGACCCCGCTCCAGCCGCACACTTCTGAAACGCGCCGTTCACCGCAATGGCGCCGCCACCAGGGACGGCTTTCTTGAACGCCTCTTCACCCTTGCCTTCGGCGGCCTCGTCTATCCGCAAATCTGGGAAGATCCGGCCATCGATCTCGAAGCCATGGAGGTTGCACCCCATCACCACATCGTCGCCATTGCTTCCGGCGGCTGCAACATTCTGAGTTATCTCACAGCCGATCCGGCGCACATCACCGGCGTCGATCTCAATCGCGCCCATGTGGCGCTCACCCGCCTCAAGCTCGTGGGGCTCAAGGCGCTTCCGGGCTGGACGGAATACTATCGCTTCTTTGGCGAGGCAGACGAGGCGCAGAACGGGCGCAACTATAAACACCTGTTGCGTCCCTGCCTCGACCCGGACACCCGGCGCTTCTGGGATGGCCGCTCGCTCAGCGGACGGCGGCGCATCGGTTATTTCCGCCGCAACATCTACACCCAAGGCCTGTTGGGCCGGTTCATTGGCGCTGGGCATGCGGTCGCCCGGTTCTATGGCAAGGACATAAGGGGCCTTCTCGCCTCGCGCTCGCTTCAGGAGCAGCGCCGGTTTTTCAACGCCGAGATCGCACCCCTGTTCGATAAGGCTCTGGTGCGCTGGGCCCTCTCCCGCAAGGCATCGCTCTTCGGATTAGGCATTCCGCCCGCGCAGTATGAGGCGCTGGCCGGTGGGGCACGGATGGCGGATGTCTTGCGCCAGCGGCTGGAACGGCTCGCCTGCGGTTTCCCGTTGAGCGAGAACTATTTTGCCTGGCAGGCTTTTGGACGGCGTTACGCAACAGGTGCTTCCGGCCCGCTTCCGCCGTATCTCAGCAGCTCCAACTTCGCAAAAATCAGGGCGAGGGCGGATCGCGCGTCGGTGGAGCAGATCTCGCTCACCGAAGCGCTTGAGAAAATGCCGCTATGTTCGGCCGACCGTTTTGTTCTTCTCGATGCCCAGGACTGGATGACGGACACGCAATTGATTGATCTGTGGCGCGCCATTACCGCGGCGGCACGGCCGGGAGCGCGGGTTATCTTCCGCACCGCCGGAACCGCGACGATCCTGCCCGGCCGCGTTGAAGACGCAATCCTCCGGCGCTGGAACTATCTTAGCGAACGCTCTCTCGAACTGGGACGCCGCGATCGCTCGTCAATCTACGGCGGCTTCCACATCTATGAGCTTGCCTCCCATGAATAGCGCCACGGGCATAGCCGGTCACGGCGCCAGCATGGACCGGATGTATCGCTATCAGCGCTACATCTACGATGCGAGCCGCGCCTATTATTTGCCGGGGCGGGATCGCCTTATCGACGGGCTCGACGTGCCCGATGGCGAAAGCGTGCTGGAGATCGGCTGCGGCACCGGCCGCAATCTGATCCGGGTGGCGAAAGCTTACCCGCATGCCCGCGTCCACGGTCTCGATATTTCACGGGAAATGCTCAAGACCGCGCGGACTGCGATCGAGAAAGCGGGCCTTGAGGGCCGCATCGGTTTGGGATTGGGCGATGCAACGGTTTTCAACCCCGAGGTGGCTTTCAGGCGAAAAAGTTTCGCCCGGATTTTCTTTTCCTATACCCTGTCCATGGTGCCGGACTGGCTCGGAGCTCTCGAGAGGGCCGCATCGCTCCTGCCGCCGGGTGGCGAGCTTCACATCGTGGATTTCGGCAATGGCGATGGATTGCCGGGTTGGTCCCGGCAGGCTTTGCTCTATTGGCTCGGCTGCTTTGGTGTAGCACCGCGCCTCGAACTGAATGCGCTGGCAGCGCCGATCGAATCTCACGGGATTGGCAGCTGGCGGACACATCCGATGCATCGCGGCTACGCGGTGAAGGCCCTCTTGAAACGTTCACTGACCGGCCCGGCGAAGGGAATGGCGCGCCCTACGGGAGTCGAACCCGTCTTTACAACGTGAAAGGCTGTCGTCCTAACCGATAGACGAAGGGCGCCCGTGCGTGGAATGCGCGGGCCTCTATAGTGGGCTTCGGATAGACTGGCAAGCCTCAGGCAACTCGCGCCACGTCTTCGATTTGCAGGCAGGGAACCCGCGACGAGCCCCAGTCGTCGATGGAAAGCCTCCCCGCCACATGGAGGGGAAAGCTACGTTCCGCCAGCAGCAATTCGCCCATTTCGGTTCCCATGGCGCGGAAAGCTATGGCCTTGATGCGCTGGCCCTCGCTCGAAACCACCGTGCAGCGGATGTGATCGGTGCCTGCCCTGCCGGCATAGACAATCCTGTGTGCGGGAAAGGCGAAGACCGGCGGCGGATGGCCCGAGCCGAACGGCCCCGCCTGTTCCAGAAGCTCGATCAGCTCGAGCGTGGCGCCGCCCACCGACAAGGCCCCATCGATGGCCAATCCGCGATTGACGACGGCTTCGACCTGTGCGGCAAGTTTGTCCTCCAGAAAGGCGCGAAGTTCGCCCAGACGCGCCACCTCGACGGTGAGGCCCGCCGCCATGGCATGACCGCCGCCCTTGGCAATCACGCCCGCTTCATAGGCGGCGCGCACGGCACCTCCCATATCGACGCCAGTTATCGAGCGGCCCGAACCGCTGGCAAATTTGCCTTCCTTGTCCTCGGCCAGAACGAAACTCGGCAAGCACAGGCGTTCCTTGAGGCGGGCTGCAGCGAGGCCGACGACGCCGGGGTGCCAGCCCTTCGATGAAACCACCAGCACCTTCTGGCGGCGTTCCTTGCCCATCGCCGCTTCCGCCTGCCGCACGGCCTGATCGACCACCGCCAGCTCGATCGCCTGACGCTCGCGGTTGAGACGCTCCAACTCTTGCGCAATGTTCATGGCTTCGCCCCGATCCCGCGTGGTGAGAAGCTTGAGCGCCAACGCGGCATTGCCAATGCGGCCCGCGGCATTGATGCGGGGACCCAGCATGAAGCCCAGCGCGTGCGGATCGGGCTTGCGTTTGAGGCGCGCCACATCGGCCAATGCCGCGAGTCCCACATTCTCGCGCCTCGCCATGATCTTGAGGCCTTGCGTGACATAGGCGCGGTTCAGCCCTTTCAGCAGCACCACATCGCACACCGTGGCCAGCGCCACGAGTTCCAGCCATTGCAGCATGTTGGGCTCGGGCCTGGTTTCCGAATACCAGCCGCGCGCCCGCAACAGTTTGTTGATGGCGGCAATGAAGATCATCACCACACCGGCAGCGCAGAGATAGCCGAACCCTGAGATATCGTCCTGGCGATTGGGATTGATCACCGCATGGGCTTGAGGAAGCGTTTCCCCCGCCAGATGGTGATCGACGATGATGGTGGTGAGGCCAAGCTCCGCCGCGTGGGCGAGTGGATCGTGAGCCATGACGCCGCAATCGAGCGTCACCAGGATTTGGGCGCCCTGCCCCTTCAGCGCGCTGACAGCTTCAGCACTTGGGCCATAACCTTCCGTGAGGCGGTCGGGAATATGCACCGTGGCATCGTGGCCAACGGCGCGCAGGAACAGCAGCAGCATGGCGGAGGACGATACTCCGTCCACGTCATAATCGCCGATGACGCCGATCTTTTCGCCGCCCATCACCGCGTCGGCGAGACGTTCAGCGCCCTTCTCCATGTCGCGGATCGCCGAAGGTTGCGGCATCAAGGCGCGAACGGTGGGCGTTAGAAAGGCTTCGGCCTCGTCCAGCCCCACGCCCCGCGCTGCCAGCACGCGCCCCAGAATATCGGGAAGTTCATGGCGCTGGGAAATGGCTTCCGCCAAGCGTGAGTCTTCCAGCCGGGCTTCCCAGCGCCTGCCGGTGGCCGAGCGCTCGACATTCAGGAAGCTTCGCGTCAAAGCCGCTCGATGCGGATCATGCGGGGCTTCGAGGCCACATGGCCATCCTTCTCGATCCGCGCCAGTGCGGCGCGCATGGCGGTTTCCAGCGTGTCGTGGGTGATGAGGATGAAAGCCGCCGTGGCGCGCGGCGTATCTTTTTCCAGCTTGCCGCGCTGCACGATGCTCTCGATCGAGATTTTCTGGTCGGCCAGAATGCCGGCGATGGCGGCCACGGCACCCGGCCGGTCGTGCAGTTCAAGGGCCACGTAGAAGCCACCCTCGTGGGCTTTCTTCGGCGCATCGCGATAGGGGCGAAGTTCCGCCGCGGGCACGCCGAAGGCTGGCCGCGAATTGCCCCGCGCGATATCGATCACATCGGAGACAACGGCGGAGGCGGTGGGGTGAGCGCCCGCACCCCTTCCTTCCAGCATCAGATCGCCCACGAAATCTCCCTTCACCACCACGGCGTTGAACACCCCGTCCGTGTCCGACACGGGTGAGCCCTTGGGCACCAGTGTTGGATGCACGCGCTGCTCGATCCCCTCCTCATGCGCCACGGCCACGCCGAGGAGCTTGATCTTGTAACCCAGCTCCGAGGCATTGCGGATATCGTCGAGCGTAATCGCCTCGATCCCCTCGATGTCGATAGCCTTGAGATTGACTTCGACGCCGAAGGCAAGCCCCGTCAGCACAGCGAGTTTGTGGGCCGTATCGAAGCCCCCGACATCGAAGGCGGGATCGGCCTCGGCATAGCCCAGCGCCTGCGCCTCCTTCAGCACATCGGCGAAGCTCCGGCCTTCGTTGGCCATCTTGGTCAGGATATAATTGCAGGTGCCGTTCAGAATGCCGAACACCTTGCCCACGCGGTTCCCCGCAAGGCCTTCGCGCAGCGTCTTGATGATGGGAATACCCCCCGCCACCGAGGCCTCAAAATTGAGTGCCACATCCTTCGACTCAGCAAGCCTCGCCAGAGCCGCGCCGTGGTGGGCCAGCAGCGCTTTGTTGGCGGTGACGACGGACTTACCCGCATTGAGCGCCGCCTCGACAGCTGCCTTGGCGGGGCCCGCCTCGCCACCAATCAATTCCACGAAAACATCGATATCGGGGCTCTTGGCCAGCGCTGCCGCATCATCGAACCAGGCCAGCTTCGAAAGATCATGCCCCCTCTTTTTGCCGCGATCACGGGCACTTACCGCCATCACCTCGACCTTTTTACCAGCTCTGGTGGCAATGGCCTTGGCGTGGCTGTGGAGCAGGTCGAGAACGCCCATCCCCACCGTGCCAAGACCGGCAATGCCAAGACGCAAGCTTTTAGACATATGACTTCCGCTGAAAGAGGTGATTTCCGCCCAACCGGGGCTCCTTATGAAGGGGCGGTGGAGGATTGGCAATGCGGGAGTGGCAACGTCACTCCCTGAAGATGTTCTCGCGGTGATAACGTAGAAACTGCTGGTGTGGTTGTAGTCGGTAGTCCTGCGGCACGATCAGTTGGCCAGATGGATTGAGTAATCGTTCAACTTCAGGGGGAACTGTTCCCTTTGCCTTCAAAATCTTGAAGTCATCGTCAATTGACAGCAGTCCGCGATCAAACATCCAGTGAAAGGTGGATGAGAGCGCCAAACCATTTCGCGGCGAGTCCGAACCGCCATGATTCACTGGTTGTATATGTGCGGCTTGTGCTTCCGGCCGCCCGCCGGCCCCTCGGGTCCCAGCAACTCCCGTTCCGCGCGCTGGTGCCGAGCCGGGCTCCCCAGTTCTGGTCATAGCCGGTACGATAAACCTCATAGACCAGCTTGCCGCGGCGCGCGACAACTATGGAGTGCACATTAATCCGCGGCGATTTGTCGAGCATCTCATCGAGCGAGCACAAGAGCGCAGCATCGACTCCTGCCTGGTCAGTTGACGCTGTCTGCCATCCGTCATCGGCTGCGATCGGAGCACCGCATACAGTCTCTGTCTTACTCCGTGCTGACGACGAGAATTGCAATCCCGTGCAGGAGAGCACTACGGCGACAAAAAGCAGGTGCAAGGAGCGAATTGTCATGAGGTTCTCCTCAGTCCCTGAAGTGCCTAACGCTCGAAACGGCAAAACATAGTAGGTCTTGGCAACAAAGTTCGCAGTCTTCGCAATTTGCAGTAGTCGGCTATGGGTCAATTGGAGACGCCCGACGGTCCCCACGTCATGTCAGTTGTTCGTCTGCCAGCGGACATATTGCTAATGCTAAGCAAAAAAATATTCCCCGGGAAGCTTCATTCAATTGCCAAGGCAATTGGCGCGCCGGCCGAAACCATCCACCGACTCGACGACATTCGGGCGAGGCTTGATGAACAGCGCGGACCGGTTCTGACCGAGAAGAATTATGTGGTCATCCGAACCATCCTGATGACCGATGTCTGGTCACAGGTCTGGAACTGCCCGAGATGCCAATCTTCACCGGACCGGGGGTCCGGGGAGCAACTACCGATTGCACTTCCCAAGATATGACGTGAAGAACCGGGTGGATCTGGACTTCCCGCTGGGAGCCGGGACCAGCAGAATCATTGACGGTTTCATCAATGACTTCCGCCATCTTCTAAGTGAGCACCACCGTGGCGACTGGCTGTTTCCGGGCGAGGATGGCAAGCACCGATCTTGCGCCCATGCCGCCTTCTATGCTCGAGAATTTGAGAGGCTGATCGAGGAAAATCCAGGGCAGAGATTTAACTCCTGATTTGTAATCAGGGGGTCACAGGTTCGAGTCCACCAATAAAATCAAACGGTTTAATCGGTTTAAGGCAGTTTGTCTTCTTGCAACCAATTAGCAACCGTGGCGCTCCCTGGGCCCTCCTTTGAGCACGATAACTCAGGGGATGACTCTGGAGCGCGAGTGGTGACTCGTTATTCAATCCAAGAAGGCACCCAAGCCCGGAAGGAGATCGATATGGACTATATGCGACACATCGACAGTCTGCGAAAACCTCAAGGTCGGCGAAACCTGCAGCCACGGAGAGAGCTCTATTTTCTACTCCTCAAGACGAGCCTTTTTTCCAAAACGCGCGAATGAACGGAGAGGCTAGTTCAGCTTGGGAACAGCGCATCACGTATAGCGTGGACTGCGGCCAAGGCGGTACGGCTTCCTTCGACACTAAGAAATTCGGGCCAACTCGAAAGTTTGATCGCAGCGAAATCGGCCTTGGGATCGATGTAGATCAATTGGCCGAATACGCCGCGCGCCATGTACGCCCCGCGTTTCGTGTCCTCTATCCAGAATTGGTTGTGGTAAGCGCCGTTCGGCAGGATTTCGCTTTCGCCGAACACCGTTGGATTGCCCTGGCGCGTTTCGTCGATCCACGAAACAGGCACGATCCGGCGGCCGCCGATCTCGCCTCGACCCAAATGAAGCAGAGCAAAACGGGCATAGTCACGCAAGGTTGCGTTGAAGCCTCCATCGGCATGTGCATAGCCTGTGGAGTCCACTGTGAAATAGGCGTCTTCTTCCGGACCCATCGGGGCCCATAGTTCACGGCTCACTAGCTCTGCCAGCGAAGTCCCGCTTACCTTTTGCAAGGCAAAGGCAAGCACGTCCGTTTCAATTGAACGATACCGGAAAGAGGAGCCATGTGGGGTTTCAGATTGGCGAAGACCGAGGATCAGCTCCCACACACTTTGCGGCCAGGCTGGGTTTGTGGACTCTTTCCACCCGCAAGCGACGTCAAGCTGCGCCATGTCTGAATCCAGCGCCGTATAAGTTTCATCAAAAAGAACTCCACTCGTCATATCGAGAACGTGCTGAACGGTGGCGCCACGATAGGCAGTAGCTTCGAGTTCGGGAAGATAAAAAGTCATGAGTTTCGAAGGGTGGATCTCTCCCCGCCCGATCAAAATGCCGGCGACCGTGCCTACAATGGACTTGGCCACCGATTGCGACAGATGCGGTGTCCGCACCGTCATGCCGTTCAGATAGTGTTCGGCAACGACCTTGCCGCGATGCAGAACCAGAAATCCATCGGTGTAACTCGATTGCAGAAACGAGCCGACCCTGTCGCGCTTTCCGTCAATCTCGAAGTCGATACGTTCAATTTCCTGAGGCGCCTCCGGCAACGGAGTGACCGGCCCCGTCCCCCGCCAAACTGATGCAGTGGGAACGATCTCCCGCACATGCTGAAACGACCAGCGGTTCCAAGGGGCGCGGTCCCAGGAGGAATGGCGAAGCGCAGTGGTTGTTTGAGAAGCCATTCCTCAATCCTTACTCCGGAGGTAGCTGCCTCCCACGAATTCGCCCAACAATTTGCCCATGTCGCTCATCTTCGAAAAGTTGGCCTTGGCTTTGGGACCGAGTCGAATGGCGACCGTATCGATCATTAGATTGAGGATGACGCCGATGCTGGCGGTAGAATCCCAGAAGGTTTTCACATGTGTATGGGCCTCGAATACAAAGCGTGTGTAGGAGAACGCCCAGTGACTGAATTTGTCCGTCACGATGATAAGTGGCGTCCCCAATGATTTTAGTTTCTCCGCCAATTTTAATCCGCGGGTTGCATAGGCAGCGGTGTCCACCAGCACGACAAGACAATGTTTCGGGTCTGCGGCAATAATCTCCCCGAAGGTGCCGCTTGCACTGTCGATAAAAATCACATTAGGGCGAGCCCAAAGCAGCCGGCTGGCAAAGTCCATCGCCAAACCTTTCGAAGCCTGAAAGCCCACCACATAGACTGTTCGCGTTTTGACAAGCTCATCAGTGGCTTCGTCCCATATACCGGTGCTGGTTAGCGAATAGGCCTTGACGATCGATTCAAGATCGAGACGAAGACTTTCCTGTAGGGCTTGCTGCCTTTTATTGCGCACTTTAAAGCGCGCCATGTAATCATCGATTTCGCTGTCTTTTTCGACCAGAGAATGGCGGAGCTGCTTTTTGAGATCGCGAAGGTTTTCAAAGCCAAGCCCTCGAAGAAAGCGTGTGACCGTCATTTCGCTGACGCCCACCGCCTGGGCGATGCTGCCCCCCGTCTCGAATGGCAAGACGTGGATATGGTCTAGGATGTATCCGGCAAGGCTCTGTTCGGATGGAGAAAGCTCTTTCATGCGCGAACGTAAGATGGCCTGGATGTCAATTTTGACGGGGTCGTCATGGCGGCCTGCGCTTTGATTAATTCCTGCGTTTTGTTTTCGCTTGCCATTCAATTTTTCGCTCATCGAACCACCCCGGCGTGTCCTGCCCTAAGCTGGGTAAGCGAGCTTACGAGTTCCTGCGTATAGGCATCGTTTGGCCTTGTGAGAACTTCCTGTGCGGTCCCATTTTCGACGATATGACCGTTTTTGAACACATAAACCCGCTGACAGAAGCTGCTAACTACGGATAGATCATGGGAAACGTAAATCAGTGCCAGCTTCCGCTCCCTTTGCAGGTAAGTTAGCAGTTTCAGAATTTGCGCTTGGGTCGTGACATCAAGGGCAGAGGTGATCTCATCGGCAATCAACAATTTGGGCTGTAAGGCTAGCCCCCGGGCCAGCCCCACCCTCTGGCATTGACCGCCCGACAGTTGTCGAGGTTTTCGGTGCCAAAGGGACTTCGGCATTTCAACCATTTCGAGCAATTCTTCGGCCTGCGTCAGCGCAGTTCGGTAGTCCCGAAGACCGTGCCGCCAAATTGGTTCGGCTACGGCGTCGGAGATCGTCATCCGAGGATTTAGGGAATCGTAGGGGTTTTGAAACACCATTTGAACGCTTCGTCTGAAAAGAACAAGCTCCTCGCCGCTGAGTGAATGAACGTCCTGGCCGTCGAACAAGATCTTGCCGGCGCTTGGGGTGAGCTGCCGAGTAATGGCACGAGCGAGAGTGCTTTTACCCGATCCGCTTTCACCGACGATTCCGACTGTCTCCCCCGAGGCGATTTGCAAATCGATGCCCTCCAGAGCGAAAAAAAGTTCGGGCTTTCCCGAAAACACGCCCCCCATTCTCCGATTCACAGGAAATGACACGGAAAGGTTTTCCACCGTGAGCAACGGCCTCCCTCTGGAGGCCTCGTCTTTAGCGGAAAAGCTCCGCCGCCCCGGCTGGGAATCGATCAGAAGCTTGGTGTAAGGGTGCTGGGGAGAGTTTATCACCCTCGCAGTCGCGCCCTGTTCCACGATTTCGCCATGGCGCATGACTGCCACCCGCGAGCAAATATCGGCGATCACACCGAGATCGTGTGAAATTAGGACAATGGCTAGTCCCCGTTCCCGGTTGAGATCCTTGAGCAACCTTAAAATCCGGGCCTGAACGGTGACATCGAGCGCCGTTGTCGGCTCATCTGCGATAAGGAGTTTGGGGCCGCAGCCGATTGCTGCGGCGATCATGGCACGTTGTTTCATGCCGCCGGAAAATTCATGGGGGTAAGCTCGTGCACGAATTTCGGGATTTCCGATGCCGGTGTCTTGGAGGAGACCGACAACTCGCCTTCTAGCTTCACTCTTGGCAATACCGAGATGACGGACCATTGGCGACGCGATTTGCTCGCCGATGCGCCGGAGGGGATCGAGATGAGAAGCAGGGTTCTGGAAAATCATTGCCATTTCAGCCCCGCGGATTGAGGTCCAATCGCTTTCACTCAAATCCAAAAGATCGCGGCCATTCAGTTCTACCCGGCCCGTTGTCCTGGCGGTCGTTGGAAGAAGCCCCATCAAGGCCCGGCTGGTCACGGATTTTCCGGAACCGCTTTCCCCCACAATTCCCAAAATCTCACCTGAATGGAGTTGGAACGATATGCTCCTTACCGCCTCCACCTTTCCAAAGGTGACACTCAGGTTTTCTACACTGAGGAGAGGCGGAATTTGCCCGGGGTCGTTCATGCTGCGGCTCGCCCGCGCTGTATTTGACCGAGGCTGTCACCGAGAAAGGCAAGACCGATACCCAAAGAAATTGCAGCAAGACCGGGAAACAAGCAAATCCACCACGCTTGCCGCACAAAAGATTGCCCGTTGGCGATCATCACGCCCCACTCGGCAAGGGGGGGTTGCGCGCCCATCCCAATGAAGCCAAAACTGGCACCGGCCAACATGACCAGCACCGCGTCAGTGACGCCGTAGGCAATGACAGGACCCAGGACATTGGGGAGAATGTGACGAAACAGGATCACCCTGTTTGAAAAACCAAGGCACTGGGCAGCCTGGACATATTCCGACTCCCGCACTCTCAATACGTCCGCTCGCACAAGTCTAGCGTAGGTGATCCACCCTACTAGCGTTAGCGCGATCACGAAATTCATAAGGCCCGGCCCGATCACCCCGACAATAGCCAGCACTAGTACGAAAAACGGAAAGGCGGCGGTCAAATCGTAGAGGCGCATAAATAGACTGTCGATGGCGCCGCCATAATAGCCGCTGAGCAATCCAACGGTCGTACCGATGAGCAGAGGCGGCAAAACGCCGACGACGCAGAGAAAAAGATCAACCCTGGCTGCATAAAGGACCCGGGAAAAGACATCCCGCCCCACTTGATCTGTGCCGAACCAATGTTGGGTGCTGGGGCCACTCAGCAGATTGAGAATATCGACCTCGTCTGGGTTGTGTGGCGCAATGAAATCGGCTGCCGCGGCGGCAAAAACCCATCCTCCCAGAATAAGAATCGCCACGATCATAGTCGGAGATAATAAGCGTTCAGCCAGTGTAAATTCGCGTAAAGTAATTGTGCTCATTGAGTGAGCCCTCTCAAACCCGGACTCTGGGATCGATGAAGGCCGTCAAGAGGTCAACAATCAGCGTCACCACCACGGTTGAAACAGCGAACACTAACGTCAAGCCCTGCACCACATAGTAATCACGTCCCAGAAGTGAATTGACCAGCAGCGCACCAAGACCGGGCACGGCATACACCAACTCAACAATAATGGTGCCGCCAATGAGGAAGGCAACCATAACGCCAAGCAGGTTGAGTGTCGGCAACACCGCATTTGGTAAAACGGTTTTCCAGAATATCTCCCGCTCGCTCGCACCTTGCGCCCTTGCGGTAGTGACGAAATCAGCGGTAGCCATTTCAATAAGCGCCGCCCTTAAGCTCCGGGTCAAAACCGGCACCAGCCAAATCGCGGTTGAGAGCGCGGGCAGGAACAGATGATGGAGATGCCCAGTGAAGCCTTCGCCATAACCGGACACCGGAAACCAACCGAGGGCCACGCCAAAAAATCGTGACATCATGATACCAAGCCAGAACACCGGAATGGTGAGGCCGGTTATACCGATGATACGGATCATCTGATCGGCTGTTCCGCCGGGATTACGGGCACTGGTGATGGCCAGCACTACTGTAGGAGGTACAGCAAAACAGATGATATAGCCGACTAGGAAAAGTGTGGGCCACATGAATTGGACGATTAGGGCCGACACAGGCCGCTGGAACCGGAGAGATTGGCCAATATCTCCCCCTAACAGGTTCCCAATGTAAGTTAGGAATTGGCGCCACAGGGGCAGGTCAAGCCCGTATTGATGGCGGATCACCGCAATGGTCTCTTCACTCGCCCGGTCCCCCGCTAGGAGCCGAGCCGGGTCGCCTGGGGCCAAATGGAGAAGCAGAAAGGTGACGATGCAGATCCCAATGAGCACGCCGATCATTTGCAAAAGGCGCCGCGCAATGAAGGGCAGAAGCTGCAATCCAATTTCCCGCGAAATAAAGGTGAAGCGACGTGGCATAGCCACGCCGCTCTTCAGTTCACTTGGCAATTGTCGTGTCTTCCAGCGTCCACTGTAGGCCCGGGGTGAATTTAATCCCCTCGAGACGTTTGGAATACGCCACCGCGTTTGGCGCGTAATACAACGGGATTTGCGCTACTTCCTCTGTCGTTATTTTCTGTATTTCCTTGTAAATTGCAGCCCGTTTGGCAGGATCGGTCTCTTTGGTACCTTGCTCCACCAAGTCATTGACCTTCTGATTATTGTAGAAGGTGCTGTAGGAGTTGGAGCCGCAAGTACCGCAAACAGCCCACCGCACCGCGAGATCGGGATCCGAGGTTTCATTGAACCACCAATTAGCGGTGGCGTCATACTCGCCCTTTCCCAGCGCATCCCACCAGGCGCCCGAGTCAACGTTAACGATGGTCGGCTTCAGCCCGATAGCTTGCCATTGCGCCTGAAGAAGTAACGCCAACTGCTGCTCGGTCGCGCCGGCCGTCGCTAGAATCTTGACCTCGCGACCTTCCATGCCGGATTCTGCCAGCAACTTCTTGGCCGCATCTACATCGAAGGGAATTCCAGGGTAATCCTTGTCGTGATAATCGATAGCATCAGGAAGGGTGGTATTGGCCGGCTTGGCGTAGCCGCGCGTTACGGCTTGAGTTATGGCCTTGTTGTCGACCGCTCGAGCGGCAGCCTGGCGGGCCTTCACGTTTGAGAATGGCTCGCGCTTGCTGTTGAGCAATACCATGTAAATCGTCGTCGATGGTTCTAGGCGCATATCGATATTTTCCGCGCCTTTCAGTTCGTCAATCTGCGCCCATGGAACGGCGCGAACGACGTCCACTTCGCCGGCCTTCAACATGCTGATACGTGTTTCCGGAACGTCGACTTCAATTAATTCAACGGTTGCGTCCGATTTCGGATAGCCCTCTCGCCAATAGTTTTCATTGGGCTCAAGAATCAACTTCTCGTTTGGCTTCCATTCTTTGACTTTGTAGGGCCCGGAGGTCACAGGCATAGTGGAGAAGGCCTTCTCACCTTGCTTGTCCACGTCCGCCTTAGATACAATACCCATGTTCCAAATTTCGAGATTGCCGAGGAAGGGCGCGAAGGTCGATTTAAGCTTCACGCTCACCGTCTTCGGGTCAGTGGCCGTAACCGATTCGACCGCGCCGAGAGGAGCTGGATAGGCCGATTGCTTATCGGTTCGAATGCGCTCGAGACTAAAGGCTACATCATCAGCAGTAATCGGCGAACCATCAGAGAATTTCGCGTCACGCAAGTGAAAGGTGTAGTTTAGACCATCCGCTGAGATTTCCCATTTCTCAGCCAAGCCAGGCTCCAGTTCACCGCTTGTCGAGTTTCGTTGGAGCAGGCGAGCGTAAAGCTGGCCATAGGTCTCAATATTTCCCGCGGCGGCGGAGCGCATCGGATCGAGAGTGGTGGTTTTGAAGGGTGATGCTATCCGGACGACATCGGCGGCCGAAGCCGGCATAGCGGCAAGGGTGATAATTCCAAGTATAGCAATTCCGAGGTTACCTCGAATTGCCCATTCCCAAGCTATTGCAGGGGCTCTCTTTAATAAACACATGTCTGATCCTCCCGGAATTGGTCATCTTGGCGCTGTCTGCCCAATCCGGAAGACTATGTGATTTTAATATCAGATGTCAACAACCCCGCTGAAAAGATAACATTGACGGCGGAGCGTTTCGGGCGTCGAGGAACCTCAACGCCAAATATTGACCGTTCGCGGCTTGATGGTGGCAAGCTCTGCAAACCAATTAGCAACCGAATCTGCCCAAGCAGCGGCAATGGCTTGGATGGGCAAGACGGAACCGCCAAAGAGCAAGGTCGGGTTGATTACATGCTCGCTGGCGGAACCGAAGCTAGCAACACTGACCCTTACGCCACAGCACCTTCCGAGACCAACAACTGGGTTAAGACGGGTCCAACTCATGATTATGAATGCTACCGAATTGATGGCTGGGTATTTGACTGACCCCCAACCGGACACTTCAAAACCATATGTTATGTGGCACGGGACGCCTTACGCTCACTTAATGGTTCCCGTTCAATAGAAGGCTGGATTGCAGGAGCGACAATCCTGCAATCCAATTCCTCAGCCCCGCTTAGCCCGCTTCGTATGGAACTCGTGGAACTCGGAGTCGATGGCGACTCGGCTTACGCGCTTCTGGGGCCCGAACTCCAGGAGGGCGAATCGGAATGGGTGAAGATTAGATCGCAAGCCCTTTGCGGTTCGGAGCAATGGCAAAACGACGCCCGCGCGGCTGCGACAGCGTACTATAAACTCTGGGAGCAGCTGCCGGAGCGACACCTACGCTATGAGCTTGTTGGACCGATTGCTCTGCCTCGTCCGTCATAACTGTCGCGCTCAATGCCGCCTAGCTAGAACTGACGAAGAAACCACCAGGACGTCTGTTAGGGGCTTTTCTTTGGCAATCCGCAGACCTTCAGCCCGAACACTTCAATGCAGTCCGTTATCAGCGCTGAAAGTGGGTGCGAACCAAATTGTCAGGTTCCCGCCGACCTAAAGCTCCCAGCAAGTTTATTCGCTCGTTCGAATGCTTTCTTGGCAGAAGCCGTCGTCATGGCTGTCGTTGTGCAAACGTCGCTCACGCCACCGCCTGCAGCCGCTACGGCGATGGATGTTAGAACGTCTTCCTCGCTTTTGGCTTCTGTTATAATCAAAAAATCATATGTTCCGAAGGTCAAGTAGTACGAAAGAAGCTTTCCGCCGCCGCCTTCAATCAGCTTTCGAACCTCTGCCTCCCTGTCTTCAGGTTTGGCGACCAGTCCCTTTAACGCCTGTTGAGAGTAGCGACCCTGAACGATGTAAATCGTCATGACAACCTCCTTATGCTTGGCTGCATGCCCAGCAATCCAACTGTCCGCCCCCTCTGGCTTGAAGTCAATTCGTGCCAGAAATTCGGCCGCATTTCACCGAGATGAACCCGTACTTCAGTCGCACCGATGAGCTGGTAATACTTCGGCCCCACGGTTTATTGGCCCTCCTTGACAGGGTTGGGAAGGGCGATAGCGAGTGAGGCTTTGGCGCATCTAATAAGATAGCGCTTTTCATCACAGCTCGGGATGTGACAGAACGATATGAGCATGCATCAAAAGTCCTAATTGACCGAAATGGTCTTCCTTTGGCAGCCGATAGACAACGCCTGTGCAACTCCCGCCTCGGTCGAGGCCAGCATTAAGGCTGGGAACTCACGTGTGCCTCGCCAGCGAGTAAGTTTGAGACAGAACGAGCGATGCCATCCATGAGCAGTAGCGCTTCGGCTTTCTAGGAATTTGAACTCCGGGTTCCATATCAGTGGGCCATAGGCAAAGACCCAAAGCTCATCCGATTTGTATTCCCCCAAAAGTCTTTCAACTATCGCGTCAAATTCGACATCGGTATGTTCGGTGGTTCCTGGCTCCGGCCCGGGATCAAGTTTCATGCGCTCTACGCGGGCAACAAGTTCTGCCGTCAGAACTTTGTAGTCGCTGCGCTTGGAACTGCTTTTCTCACAATTGCTGTTAGCACGTTTTAGCGTACACGCATTAGGCTCTTCGGCGGGATTTGGCTGAGAGCAGCGCCTCACTGCGTTATGCTACGCTGGACCTTTCAGTGCCCTGCCGTGGGGCCCTGCATTACGTCATTGACGAGAACACTAAGTTTTTTCGCACGTCCAATTTCTCTAGGTGCTGGGCCAGAACTGAGACACTCGAACAGACGAGTCATCGCGCGGGCTTTTCTCATCTCTTCCGCATAACGTAGCGCACAAACTTTGGCGAAAAAGCCCATTCGTGGGTGCAGGATGTTTGCTACGGCTAAGAAGGGTGGGCGCTCTATTCGCGAACTGTCAACCCCCGTCTGGCGGTAACAAAACGCAGTCCTCGGCACGGATAACCAGAGAGACTTTATCTCCCTTCTTAACGCGCGGCCCCATGCGGTTTGACTCAATCGCAATGATACGGCCATCGGCAGTCTCGCTGACGTAGTGAATTTCTGCGCCCATGTTAACGACGCCAGTGATTTCGCCATTCAGCAGGTTTTCGTCAGGCTTGCACGAACCAATTTGCGGATATTTAACTGCGATCCGTTCCGGCCGGATGCAGACCCGCCACTCGCTAGCAGACGTAATCCCGGGATTTTTGACCACCAACGCGGTGCCGGCGGCAGTGACAAGCCGCCAAAGACCACCGCTTGCCGCGGTTGTACGGCCAAGAAACCAATTAGACCGTCCGATAAACGATGCGACGAAAGTCGTATTGGGCCGCATATAGATTTCGTCCGGCTCGCCGATCTGCTCGATGCGGCCGCGGTTCATTACAATGATACGGTCAGCCAGGCTCATCGCTTCATCTTGATCATGGGTGACGACGATCGTCGTCGAACCGACAGCGGCCAAGATCTGTTTCAGTTCGATCCCCAACTCCTCGCGCAGCTTCGCATCGAGCGCCGACAAGGGCTCATCTAGGAGAACCAGTTTGGGTTTTGTGGCCAAAACACGCGCCAGAGCTACGCGTTGCTGCTGGCCGCCGCTGAGTTGCCCCGGCCTGCGGTCCTCGAATCCCTGCAAACGCACCAGCCGCAGCATCTCACCGACGCGATCGCCGATCTCGGCCCTGGGCCAGTGACGATGTTTCAGTCCATAGGCGACATTTCCCGCCACCGTCATATGCGGAAACAGCGCATAGTTCTGGAATAACAAGCCGACATTGCGTTCATAGGGCCGCTTGCCGGCCATGGATTCGCCGGCGATCTCAATCACGCCGGCGTCCGGCTCCTCGAATCCCGCAACCAGGCGAAGCGTCGTCGTCTTGCCGCAACCACTGGGGCCAAGCAACGAAACGGTTTCACCGGCGCCGACGGTAAAGCTTACATTGTCGACAGCAACAGTCGAACCAAACCGCTTCACGATATTGCGCAATACGATGACAGGTTCCGCGGAATGTTGCATGGGTTTTACTATGACCTGAAAACACCTTGACCGATTGCCCGGTTCAGGCCGACAGTTTTTTCGAGGATGAGGATCAACCCCACTGTCACCAGCATCAGCATAACCGAAGCTGCCGCGATAGAGAGATCGAAGTTGGCTCGCATGCTGCTGATCAGAGCCACCGGCAGCGTGAAGGTTCTGGCGTCGGTCAGCATAATCGACACAGCCACGTCGTCCATCGACACGGCAAAGGCGAATATCGCGCCGCTAACGATGCTGGTGCGGGCAAGTGGAAACGTAATATCCCAGAAGGCGTGCCGCTCATTGGCGCCAAGGCTGAGCGCCGCTTCAGTCAGCGAGCGGTCGATGCCTGCAAGGCCGGCCAGCGTCGCGCGGATTGTATAGGGCACGGTTATGATGATGTGGCCGCAAAGCAACCGCGCAAAGCCGTTGATAAGGCCAAGGTGCGAGAGGAACAACAGCAGCGCAAATCCGGTGACGACCGGTGGAACCAGAAGCGGCGAGAGAAACAGGGAAACCAGCATTTCCTTGCCGAAGAAATTGGTGCGCTCGACGGCAAAGGCCGTTGCCACTCCGGCGCATACTGAAACCGACACAGCGAGGGCAGCCAATTGCAGGCTGGTTTTCAATCCGCGCAGGAAATAGTCGTCGGAAAAAAACTGGCCGAACCAGCGAAACGACAACGATGGCGGCGGCAACGACCCGAGGTAAGGCCGCGAGTCGAAAGCCATGATCGCGGTGACGACGATGGGTGTCAGCAGAAAACAAATAATCGTGCCTATCATGATCAGGCCGATCAGCCGCACGCCATTGTCAATGAACCGTCCGCTCATGATGTCCACCGTTTGGCCACTTGCCGCGATGTGACGTAGATGATCGAAAGCGCCACGAAGAACAGCGCCATCGATACCGCGGCACCGCTTGGGTAATTGGCGATTTCGCTGAAACGGTTATAGATCAAATTCGAAATGAACAGCACGCGCCCCTTGCCGAGGATCATGGGAATGACAAAAGCGCTGATCGAAAAGGTGAAGGCGAAGAGAAAGGCCGCGAGCAGGCCGCGCATGCACAGGGGCAGGGTGATATTGAGATGCGCCTTCCACCCCGGTGCGCCGAGCGCTTGCGCGGCATCGAACAACCGGGGATCGACATTCTGAATTGTTCCCAACAGCGTGAGCGTCGCCATCGGCACGATGTAGTGGAGCAGGCCTGCGCCGACGAGAACCTCGATATAGGCCCGGCCATTGGGAGAAATTCCCAACGATAGCAGCAGCGGCCGGAGTGGGCCCACGGCGCCGAACGTAAGTTCGAGCGCGTAGGTTCTCACCAGAACGCTGAGAAACATAAGTGTGACGAAGAGGCCGATCGCAATCGCCCGCCAGCGTGGCGAGACCCTACGTGTGATCCAGTAGGCGAGCGGGAATGAGAAGACGAGGCCGGCAAGCGATGCCAGAAGGCTTATCCGCAGAGTCTCAAAGAAAAACCCGGCGAAAGCCGGGGTCAGCAATTCCCTGTAGTTGTTGAGCGTAAACGGCGCATCGCTCGCGGACCCGATACTTCCGGGAACGTATAGCCGGAAGCTCTCGATGAATAGCCCTGCCATGGGCAGGAAGAAAAACCCCAGGTAAACCGCGCCCGCGGGGAGCAGAAGAGGGACGGAGCCGCGCCCCCGCTTCACGGGCCGCGGCTCTTGTTCAAGTGGACTATGCTCTCTGTGTCAGAGCAAAGGCGCAATCTCATTCTCCCAGCGCTTGGTCCATGCGTCTTGCTGAGTCAGCACCACATTGAAGTCGGGGACATACACAAATTTGTCCATCTCTTCCGGGCTGAAGGCCAAATGCTTGAGGCTATCGGGTGTCGTCGCCTTGACATTGAGCGGTGCCTCGCCGGCGATCTCGGCATAGAGGGTGCTCATCTCCGGGCTGATGGCATGATTGATAAAGGCCAGCGTCGCATCGAGATTGGGCCGGTTCTTAAAAACGGCAAAGCCGCTTTGATACAGAAACGTCGGCATGCCTTGCTGTTTGGTAAGGCGCACGACAGGGAAGGACTTTGCCACAGACGTCAACTGCGGTTCCGAATAGAAGCCGAGTGCGGTTTCGCCGCTGGTCAGCGATGTAGTGAAATCCGTATCGGTGACGGCAATGCGGCCGATATTGCCGCTCTGGGCCAGCTTCTTCATTAACTCCCAACCGGGGTCCATGTTGTTTTCATTGCCACCGGCATGGAGCGCAAGCGCCACCAATTGCAGCATCATGCTCTGGGTCGGGCCGGGCCAGCAGATTTTGCCCTTGAGGCTTGGATCAAAAAGATCGTCGATGCTTTTCAATTTGATCGGGCTGATGTCATCGCGGTAAGCGAAGTAAATGCCGCCGACGGCGCGGGGCACGGCCATCCATTCACTCTTGGCATTCTTGACAATGATCTTTTCAGGAATGTCGGCAAGGTTTGGGACCGTGGCGGACGTCACCGGAACCAGCCAGTCTTCCTTGAGCATGCCGCTGAATGAGCCTTCCCAGCCCGCGACATAGTCATATTCCGCGGTGGGCCAGGCGGCTTTTATTTTTGGCAGGATAGCGCCGGAGCCGCCTTGATGCAGAACCCAGTTGAATTGCACCTTGTCCTGCGCCTCGGCGATTTTTTTCATCGCTTTGACGACGTCGCCACCCCATTCAACAGCCGTAATTTCGGTGGCAGCCATTGCTGGCTGCACCAAACCCAGCGCATTGCCGAAAGACGTGACAGCCACTGCAGCTGCACCAGTCTTGAGAATCTGTCTGCGTGTAGGATGTAACATTTTTGGGCTCCTGTAAGCTTAGCCTAAGGTTTACCGGCACGTTTGTTGTAAGTTAGACTCAAGTCACCAGTAGCCATCCGATGACCCGGTTTATTGAGGCTAGTGTTGCGCCCAATGTATGGTCTTGGCTAGACTCCTCTCGAGGGTATTTTCGGCAAGAGACGCCAGTCGATGGGCTGCCAACAGCGAAATTATGTTGACTTAACATCATTTCAGAGCATCGAGCGGCTAAGGCCACCATCGACTGGAATAGCTACTCCGGTAATATACGACGCCTGATGGCTCGCCAGGAAAGCGGCTACAGCACCGAATTCCTCAGGCATCCCGTAGCGTTTCACCGGTATTTCGGCCTGCCGCGCAGCGGCAATTGTCGACAGAGCAACGAGGCCCCCAGCGAACGACTGGAACTTTATGAACGGCTGATGAATGCGGAGTTGTGGGGGCATTCAGGCGCAGTAAGACATCCTCCACAAATCGGCTGGGTTATCTGGAGTATGAAAACATGAAGAAGCTTCTATTGGCGGCGACAGC
>JBKKDI010000188.1:0-3899 GCA_046708645.1 Aestuariivirga sp. | reverse complement strand
GCCACGCCGCCTATGGGCGGCAAATCCGGAAACGCCACCGGTGCCAACGGCGAAACCCTATGCGCCATGATGAGCTCCCCGGCTTTTCAGTTGCGATTATTGCGGAATTTGCAGGTCGCCCTTGCCGCCCCCGCCATCCGTTTCAGTCTCAGCGACCGGCGCGGCGACCTGACCGGACTGCTTGTCCCGGGCCGCTTTCATGGCCTTTGCCGCTTCGTCGGCATACTTCTTCAAATCCTCATCGATGATTTCGATCTTGGATGTCGAGCGGAGGCCGTCCATGGTCTCCTGGACCTTCTTGCGCAAGAGCACGTTGCGGATCGCAGACTTCACCTGGTCATAGGGCTGTGCCGCTCCCATCTTGCGGTCTTCCAGCCTGATGATGTGCCAGCCAAAATCTGTCTTCACCGGCTTTGAGGTTTCGCCGGCCTTCAGGGCAAACGCCGCTTTGGAAAATTCCGCCACCATCTCCGGCGCGGTGAAATAACCGAGATCGCCGCCGTAATCCTTGGAACCGTCAAGGCTGTACTTCTTGGCAAGCTCTTCGAACTTCTCGGCCTTGGCCAGGCGCCCGAGTATGTCCAGGGCTTCCTTTTCGGAACCCAGAAGAATATGCCGGGCGCGAATCCGTTCGGTCTGGGCAACCTTGGCAGCCTCGGCGTCGTAGGCCGCTTTGATCTGCTCTTCGGTGACCTGCGGCCGGATTTTCTGGAAGAAATAGGCATCGCGCAGCGCCTTAGCCTGATAAAGCGCAAGACGGCTTTTGTATTCTCCGGTATCGGCAACACCTTCCTTGACCGCCAGCTGGGCCAGAAGATGCCTTTCCACCAGATATTCGACAACGAAGGGGTAGCGCAGTTTGGGCGGCAGGTCCGGCAATTGCCCGACAATATCGTCGGTCGCCATTTGCACTTCCGAAACCTTGATTTCGTGGCCGTTGACGATAGCAATCGTCTTGTCGTCCTTGACGGCCGCATCTTGGGCCATGGCCACAGGAAGAGCCAGTCCGAGGACTGCCGCCGTGATTGTCGCGTTGAGCAAATTCCGAATGCGAGACATCAATTCCACCGTATCAAAGCCGTTGGGTGAACCATCGTTCCGAACTGCGCTCAATGATCGCCAAACAAGGCAAGAATATGCCTCACCGGCGCTGGAACAGGGTTTCAAATCGCGCCGAACATTGGTCCGGTTGATGGCGGCATGCAAGGGGTGGCGCCACATTGGAGCGCCTGTTGCCGGGAAGCAACACGTTGAAATGGCCGCTTGGCAAACCCATGTGGTCGCAATCCCCAGCCCCTCCAATTGCCCCGGCGCGTCAAGTTGACTAGAAGGCGGTTCATCGGCGGGTCTCCTGCCCTGTTTAGGAACAAATCATATGCTCGGACTGCGCTCTATCGCGGCAAAATTCTTCGGCACAACCAATGATCGCAAGGTCGCCAAATACCGTGAGCCCGCCGATGAAATCAATGCTCTGGAGCCGGAGGTGGCGAGCCTTTCCGATGAAGCGCTCAGAGCCCGCACCGCCATGTTCCGCGAGCAACTGGCGGCTGGCAAATCCCTCGATGACATTCTGGCGCCGGCCTTCGCTACCGTCCGGGAGGCCGCCAGACGAACCCTCGAACAACGCCACTTTGACGTGCAGATGATCGGCGGCATGGTTCTGCATGAGGGCCGCATCGCCGAAATGAAGACTGGCGAAGGCAAAACCCTTGTGGCGACCCTTGCCGTCTATCTCAACGCGCTCGAAGGCAAGGGTGTTCACGTAGTAACCGTCAACGACTATCTGGCCCGCCGCGACGCCGACTGGATGGGTCAGATTTACGGCTTTCTGGGCCTCACCACCGGGGTTATCGTCCATGGCCTCAACGACACCGAGCGCCGCGCCGCCTATGCCTGCGATGTGACCTACGCCACCAACAACGAGCTGGGCTTCGACTATCTCCGCGATAACATGAAATATCATCTCGAGGAGATGGTCCAGCGCGGCCACAATTTCGCGATTGTCGATGAAGTTGATTCGATCCTGGTGGACGAAGCCCGCACTCCACTCATCATCTCAGGGCCCGTCGATGACAAGTCGGATCTTTACAACACTGTCGACAAATTTATCCCCGAATTGGCGCAGGAGGATTACGACCTCGATGAAAAGCAGCGCTCCTGCACCTTGACCGAAAAGGGCAACGAGCATCTGGAGCAGGTGCTGGGGGCCGCGGGGCTTCTCAAGGGCGACAATTTGTATGACGCCGAGAACGTCACCATCGTCCACCACGTGCAACAGGCGCTCAGAGCCCACAAGCTGTTCCAGCGCGATAAGGATTATATCGTCAAGGACAACCAGGTCATCATCATCGACGAATTCACCGGACGCATGATGCCGGGCCGGCGTTATTCCGAAGGCCTGCACCAGGCGCTTGAAGCCAAGGAACACGTGGCGATCCAGCCGGAAAATGTGACACTGGCTTCGATTACCTTTCAGAATTACTTCCGGCTCTACCGCAAACTCGCCGGCATGACGGGAACGGCGGCGACCGAGGCCGACGAATTCATGGATATTTACCGGCTGGAGGTTCTGGAGATTCCAACCAATGTCGCCGTGGCGCGCAAGGACGAGGATGACCAAGTCTACCGCACGGCGCGCGAGAAGTACGTTGCCATCATCGATACCATCAACGAAGCCCGCGCCATCGGCCAGCCGGTGCTCGTGGGCACGACCTCGATCGAGAAATCGGAAATTTTGGCCGCCATGCTCAAGGCCAGGAACATCCCGCACAATGTGCTGAACGCCCGCTACCATGAACAGGAGGCCGCGATCATTGCCCAGGCGGGCGTGGCCGGCGGCGTCACGATTGCCACCAACATGGCGGGCCGCGGCACCGACATCCAGTTGGGCGGCAACCTTGGCATGCGCACCGCCACCGAGCTGGCGGAAGTGAAGGACGAGGCCGAGCGGAAGAAACGTATCGGCGCCATCAAGGCCGAGATCGAAGGCGACAGGCAGAAGGTGCTGGCGGCAGGCGGCCTCTTCGTCATCGGCACCGAGCGCCACGAAAGCCGCCGTATCGATAACCAGTTGCGCGGCCGCTCCGGCCGTCAGGGCGATCCCGGCCGCTCGTTGTTCTATCTCTCCCTCGAAGACGATCTGATGCGTATTTTCGGGTCCGAACGCATGGACTCGATGCTGCAAAAGCTCGGCCTCAAGGAGGGCGAAGCCATCGTTCATCCGTGGATCAACAAAGCTCTCGAAAAAGCCCAACAGAAGGTCGAAGCCCGCAACTTCGACATCCGCAAGAACCTGTTGAAGTTCGACAACGTCATGAACGATCAGCGCAAGGTGATTTTCGAACAGCGTATCGGCATCATGAAGGGAGAGGATGTCGCCGAAACCATCGACGACATGCGCCATCATGTCATCGACGATTTGATCGGTGAATTCATTCCGGAGAACGTCTATGCCGAACAGTGGAACACCACCGCCTTGCGCGAGCGTCTGCGCGAGGTGATCGCCATCGACTTTCCGGTGGAAGACTGGGCCAAGGAAGAAGGCATTGCCGAGGCTGAAATCCGCGAACGCGTCAGCCAGGCGGCGGACAAGATCTACGCGGCCAAACGCGAAAAGTTCACGCCTGAGATCATGTCGCAGGTCGAGAAAGCCATTCTCCTCCGCACCCTCGACAATCTTTGGCGCGATCATATCATTACCGTCGAACACCTGCGCCAGGTCATCCATCTGCGCGGCTACGGCCAGCGCGATCCCCTCAACGAATACAAGACCGAGGGCTTCAGCCTGTTCGAGGCCCTGATCGGCAAACTCCGCGACAATGCAACCTCCCAGGTGATGCGGGTCGAAATCCAGAACCGGCCCACGGACGACCTTTTGCCCGACGAGGACGATCTTCCGC
>JBKKDI010000187.1:0-4489 GCA_046708645.1 Aestuariivirga sp. | reverse complement strand
GCCATACGATGTCGAGATAGGGCAGGCCCGGCTTCACCATGATCATGTCGGCGCCTTCCGCGATATCGAGCGCCACTTCGCGGAGCGCCTCGTCGCTGTTGGCGGGATCCATTTGATAGCTGCGTTTGTCGCCCACAAGGGTGCCGGCTGTTCCCACCGCGTCGCGAAACGGGCCGTAGAATCCCGAGGCATATTTGGCGCTATAGGCCATGATCTGCACATGGTGCAGACCAGCCGTCTCCAGTGCCGTGCGGATCGCTCCGATGCGGCCGTCCATCATGTCGGAAGGAGCGATGATATCGCACCCGGCGCCGGCTTGGATGAGCGCCTGCTTGACCAGCGCCTCCAGCGTTGCATCGTTGACGATCTCAGCCCCCTCCATCAGCCCGTCGTGCCCGTGGCTGGTATAGGGATCAAGCGCCACGTCGCACATGACGCCGATATCCGGCACCGCCTTTTTAATGGCGCGGACGGCTTTGCAGATAAGATTGTCCGGGCTGAACGCCTCGCGCGCGTCCGCGGTGCGGAACCTGGACTCCGTGTAAGGAAAAAGCGCTACGGCGGGAATGCCGAGTTTGGCTGCTTCGGCGGCACGCGCCACGGCGAGATCGACGGAAAGCCGGGAGATCCCAGGCATGGAGGGGACCGCGGTCGAAATGCTCTGCCCCTCGATCACGAACAGCGGCAAGATAAGGTCGGCGGCCTCAAGCGTGTTTTCGCGCACCAGATCGCGTGACCAAACGCTGCGGCGGTTACGCCGCATGCGGATCGCCGGAAACTGCGGAACGGGGTTGGAACGCCGGTTCATCAGGCTCCTTAACAAGTCTGGAAGATGCGGGGAACACCCCTATCGCCGCAGCGCTTTCCGGTTTCATTAAGAGTGGAAAAAAAGACTCCGTAAACTGTCTTCGAAACAGACGCAAATCTTTGAAAATATAAGAACAAATTTACCCAAGCCGTTGAGCCGATTTTAAGCTGCTTTGGTGCATTGTGCGGCCATCGGAGGACTGGACCGGACAGAGTCCCGCCTCGAACAAGGGATAGGTGGACAACATGCGTACTGAAGTAGTGGGGGCATTGCGACCGGTGGCGGCGGACTCCGCCCATCCGATCAAATACAAATACATGGAAGCCCTGACGCTGATCGAGCGTCTGCATCGCAGGCTTCTCGACGTCATCAAGGACGATTTCGAACGCACCGGCGAGCCCGAGGTGAACCCGGTGCAAGCTCTGCTGCTGTTCAACATCGCCGATTCCGAATTGACCGCCGGCGAACTCAAGACCCGCGGCCACTATCAGGGCTCCAACGTTTCTTACAATCTGAAGAAACTGGTGGAGTCGGGCTACGTCAATCACGAGCGCTCGAACGCCGACAAACGGTCGGTCCGCATCAAGCTGACCGCCAAGGGGCAGGCGATTCGCGAGCGCGTCGATGCGCTCTACAACCGCCAGCTCACCTCGGTTGAACAGCTTGTCGGCCTCTCTGTCGAGGAATTTGACAAGCTGAACAAGGCGCTGACCCGTCTCGAGCGCTTCTGGACCGACCAGATTCTCTATCGGCTGTAACGCTTTCTCCTGACTCACCGCCCTGTGGCTCAAAAGCCGCAGGGCGGTGTTTTTTTGTGTCCTTCATGCCAGAATGCGGCTGGCTTTTGACGAGTCGATTCCAGGCTGGTATGGATTGTGCCATCGCATGCCAGTGCGCCAAAAATAAAAGTTGTGAGGCAAGGGATGGGCTTCGGCTGTTTTCAGGGGTTTCGGCCTTTATTCAGGTCCGTAACGGTAGCCGTTGCACTGTTGTTTGCGGGTATGGCAACCGGCCTTGCTCCGGCGCATGCCGAAAACGAATTCTCCGGCTGGCAGCTTTTCAAGAAAAAGCGGTCGGACGACGGCGCTCCGGCAGCCACCAACTGGTCATCCCATGGCGGCGGCAACGGAACCCGTGCCACCACGGCCACGGAGATCGTCAACGGCGGCAGCGTCAGCCCTTTCCTGACCGCCGGCAGTTCGGCAGCGCTGCAGGCCGCGGAAGCTCGTTTTGCCCAGATCGCCGCCTCGGGCGGCTGGGGAAAAGTGCCGGGCGGCAAGCTTGCGAAGGGCACCCAAAGCAAAGCTGTCAATGCCCTGAACAAGCGCCTCCATATCGAAGGATATCTTCGCCAGGAGGCGACCGAAGGCCAGTATGCCGATATCTTCACATCGGCCACGGAAGACGCCGTCACGCGCTTCCAGCGCAACCACGGGCTGGCGGTGACCGGAACCGTCGACACCGCGACACTTAAGGAACTCAACGTGCCCGTGCAGCGGCGCCTCGCCACCATCCGCGCCAATCTGCCCCGTGTCGCCGAATACTCGCGGGACCTTGGGGGCCGCTATGTCATCGTCAATGTGCCCGCCCAGCAGATCGAAGCCGTGAACAATGGCCAGGTCTATTCCATCCACAACGCCATCGTCGGCCGCCCCTCGCGCCCGACTCCGGTGGTCATGACGAATGTGGCGACCGTCAAGTTCAACCCTTACTGGAACGCGCCAGCCTCCATCGTCGAGCGTGACATTCTGCCCAAGATGCGCTCGGGCGGCGCCTCGCGCGTCATGCGCGATATGAACATGAAGGTGTTCGATGGCGTCGGCGGCCCGGAGATCAACCCGGACCGCATCAATTGGCGCCGCGCCGTGGTCGACGAATATCATTTCCGCCAGGAACCGGGCGGCAGCAACGCCATGGCCACCGCCAAGATCGAATTCGACAGCCCCTTTGGCATCTACCTCCATGATACGCCGGAACAGGAACTGTTCGGCACCGGGCAGCGCTTCTACAGCTCCGGCTGCGTCCGGGTGGAGAAAGTGGCGATCCTTCTCAACTGGATTCTTCAGGGCCAGGACGGCCTCGATAACAGCCGCATCGCCTATCTAGCCGAGACCAAGGAGCGGCTCGACAAGCCCGTCGCCAATCCGCCGCAACTGCGCGTCACCTATCTGACGGCCTGGCCCGGCCGCGACGGCGACGTTCATTTCCGCCCCGATATTTATGAGCTCGATGGCTCAGGCTTCGTCATGGGCCAGCCCTTGCCCGTGGGTGAAACCAGCGGCGGCCAGCGTTTTGTGTTGAAGCCGATACCGCGCGATCCTTCCGCCGTCGACGCCGACGAAGCATTCGGATTTTTTAGTTTCGGTTTCGGCCGTTCGCGCAACAGCGACCGGATCGACACGGCGACCAACCGGACCGTGTTTTTTGGCGATTCTCTTGGCAGCGGCAAACCCAAGAAAGGCAAGGCCGCGGCGGCGAAGGCCTCGAATTGGTTTTCAGTGAAGGCCAACGATACCAAGAAGGCGCTGAAGAAAACCGCCTCCGCGGCGAAAAAGGGCAAGGACAAGATTGCGGCGAAGAAGCCGCTGAAGAAGGGCGCCGCCACGGCCTCCAAAAAGAAGGTCGCCGCCAAGACCGTTCAAACCGCGGCCGCCACCACTTGCAAGCCCGGCACAAACGGCAAGCTGGCGGCTGGCTGCCCTCCGGCGGCTAAGCCCAAGGCCAAACCCACCGTCAAGGCAACGCCTGCAGCAAATTGACCCAGCGCCGATTGGCGCGGGTTCCTTGCGCAAGGCGAGCGCATATTCCAAAAGCATGAGCGCATTTAATTCTACGCAAGCCTTCGATGCGGCTCTCGCCATGCTTCACCGCGAAGGCCGCTACCGCGAATTCGCCGACATCTGCCGCATCCAGGGCCGCTTTCCGCGCGCCCTTTATCGCGGCCACGGCGTCGAAAAAGAAGTCACCGTCTGGTGCTCCAATGACTATCTCGGCATGGGCCAGAATCCCGCGGTGCTCGCCGCCATGCACCAGGCCCTCGACGAGGCGGGTGCTGGCTCCGGCGGCACCCGCAATATCTCCGGCACCACGCACTATCACGTCGAGCTCGAACGCGAGCTAGCAGACCTGCACGGCAAGGACGCGGCCCTGCTTTTCAATTCCGGCTACATGGCCAACGAAGCGGCGCTTTCGACGTTGGGCCGATTGCTGCCCGGCTGTGTCATTTTCTCCGATGAACTAAACCACGCGTCGATGATCGAAGGCATCCGGCACGGCCGCTGCGAAAAGCGAATATGGCGCCACAACGATCTCGCCGATTTGGAAGCCAAGCTGAAATCCGTCGATTCCACGCGGCCCAAACTCATTGCCTTCGAGTCGGTCTATTCGATGGATGGCGACATTGCGCCCATCGCTGAAATCTGCGACATCGCGCAAAAATACGGTGGGCTCACCTATTTGGACGAAGTCCACGCCGTTGGCATGTATGGCCCCCGCGGCGGCGGCATCGCCGAGCGCGAGGTTTTGCTCGGCGGTATCGACATTATCGAGGGAACCTTGGCCAAAGCCTTTGGCCTGATGGGCGGCTATATCGCCGCCAATGCCAGGATTATCGACACTATCCGCTCTTTCGCGCCGGGATTCATCTTCACGACATCGCTCCCGCCGGTTATCGCCGCAGGC
>JBKKDI010000186.1:0-6531 GCA_046708645.1 Aestuariivirga sp. | reverse complement strand
TGCTTAGCAAAAACAAAGTCGACTAGTGGACCCCTCCTATCATGAACTATTTTTGGTAGCGGCATCGTTTAGAAATAGTCCACACTATGAGGAATGAATGATCGCCGGAAGTGTTCTAAAAAACCTTTCTTTGATTGTCGTTTTCTGTTTTGTTGCAGAGGGTAAAAACTCATGGAAACTGCGTTAACCGAGATCGCGTCAGGCCTGGAGTTCCCCGAGGGACCGATTTACCTGGCCGATGGTTCGCTCATCATTGTTGAAATCGCCGCCGGCTGCGTTTCACGGATCACCCCCGACGGCCGCAAGAACATCGTGGCAAGACCCGGAGGCGGCCCCAACGGAGCAGCCCTCGGCCCTGATGGCCATCTCTACATCTGCAACAGCGGCGGCTTCGCGTGGGAACGGCGCAAGGGCATGCTTCGTCCAGTCCTGCAAGCCGAAGACTACAGCGGCGGCCGCATCGAACGGGTGAACATCGACACTGGCGAGGTTGAGGTCATCTACGACTCCTGCGACGGCCACCCTCTCAAGGGCCCTAACGATCTCGTCTTCGATGTTCATGGCGGCTTCTACTTCACCGACCTTGGTAAGTGGCGCCGCCGCGACCTGGATTGCGGTGGCTTGTTCTACGCCCGCGCCGATGGCAGCCTGATCCAAGAGGTGGTTTATCCTCTCACCATGCCCAATGGCGTCGGGCTCTCCCCGGACGGGACAGAGGTTTATGTTGCAGAAACCAGTACGGGCCGCCTGTGGGCCTTCGAGATTGAGAAGCCCGGCGTGGTGAAGAACGTTGAACCCCTTGGTGGGCGTTATCTCGACGGACCGCCGGGCTTTACTTCATTTGATTCTCTTGCGGTGGAAGCAAGTGGCAATATCTGCGTTGCCTCGCTGGTCTATGGCGGAATCACCGTGGTAGCGCCCAACGGCAGTTTCGTCGAGTTTGTGTCCATGCCAGACCCGCGGTGCACCAATATTTGCTTTGGTGGGCCGGACCTGCAAACGGCCTACATCACGCTGTCGGGATCGGGCCGTCTCGTGAGAGTGCCTTGGCCGCGAAAAGGACTGGCATTAAATTGTGCGCAATACTCTTGAAAATAGACCAACCGCAGCTGACGAATGGACCTTTTGAAATAGGGAATTCACCGGGGAAACAATGGAAATGGTCCATAACATGAGCAGATTATGATCGCCCGATTTTCAGTTTTCTTTGTCCGCTCTAAGGCTGTTAGCGGCTGCGGATGGCTTAAGGCGACGTTCCGCTAAGGGCCAGGAGCAGACATCAGCGGCTTGCGTTAACTGTTCCGGAGTGATCGCGTGGTAAAAAAGATGGTACTATGAACGGCGCCGCGCGCCGGGCTACCGTATGGCCGAGGTAGCGGCGGGCGCTTTAAAGGCTACCAGCAGGCCTGCACCGATGATTAACGTCACGCCGACGATCGCCCTTGGCCCAGGCACCTCGGCGAAAAACAGGATTCCCCACAATGGCGCCCAGATCAAACCGGTGAATTCGAACACGGTGACTAGATTTGCCTCTGCAGTCCGGTAGGCGTGGGTCAAGAGGGTCGTGCCGAACGCGGCGATGACGCCGCAGGTGGCCATCAGCCCGAAGTCGGTTAGATTCGGAACTACCCAAGGGCGGACTACGAAGTCGAGACTCGGATGCATGGCACTAGTCAACCCAAGCCCATGGAACAGGGCGGCGATCAGGGCTGCCCCTAAGAGAAATACCACGTTCTGATAGAAGGCCATGACGGAGGCAGACTCCGAAACGCCAAGCTTGCGCGCGTACACCTGTGCGATCGCATAAGCGCAGGCGCTGGCCAGCGGCAGCAGGATGGCGGGCTCGAACCGCCCGAATCCGGGGGCGGTGATGATCACCACCGCACCGAGGCCGATCCCGAGTGCGGTAATGGCGCGCCAGCCAACCTGTTCGCCCAGAAAGACAGCGGCGAGTATCGTGATGAATAGTGGCGCGGTGAAGTACAGGGCGACTGCCGTGGCCAGCGGCAAAGCCGGGAGCGACATGTAGAAGGCAATGTAGGCAACAAGCTGGATCAATCCCCTTAGCGATAAAGCCGGCAAGCGCCGGGAAGCGATTTGCCTGATGCCCCCTTTGATATGAACAAAGCACAACAGAATCGGCAATGCCACAACGCAGCGCGTCACAAGCGCTTGTGTCACCGCATAATCGCCGCTCAGAAACTTCATGATCGCATCTTGTGTGGAAAAGATCAGGGCCCCCGTCGCCACGGATGCCATGCCGATGAGCTGGGTTTTCCCCCTAGCCATAAACTTGTCTATCCCTACCTCGTTCAGAGTATTTGAAGGTTTGGAAGCCCACTCATCGATTTGCCATACCGCTAGCGCCCGCTTGTAGCACTATCTTTTCCCACTGCGCCCGTATTGCGCCTAGTCGCCGCTCGGCGCTTGGCGACACTGTCCGCCAAGTTCTGCACCTCAAGGCCTCTTACACCAAGGGGTCTAAAACGCGGGACGTTTATCTGGTGGCGCCCAAGCTGCGTCAAGTGTTGGCAGACTATCGTCGGACCCGTTGGCTGCCCAACCCAGGATCACCGCTTTTCCGAAGCCAGCGAGGGGGCCATATGACGGCTGGCTCAATGGCTCGGTTCCTCAAGCACGTTTACCGGGAGGCGGGTATACCAAACGCCAGCTCCCACACCGGTCGTCGGACCTTCATCACCAGTCTGGCTGAAAGAGGGATCGACCTGAAGTCGATCTCGATTCTGGCCGGTCACGCGAGTATCAAGACCACCGCCCAGTATGTTGAGGCTAGCCCGGTAAAGTTGTCCAGGATCCTGGCAGATGGCTCCTGGCTGGCTTTCTAGGGGATGACCATGGCTTGCCAGACTGCCAAAAACTTACACTTCCAGGCCCTTATCTGCTCCCTGAATTTAATTGGCCACAATATTAGCAGAGTATGATCGCCCGGTTTTCAGTTTCTCTTTGTCCGCTCTTGGGGTGAGAGGACGCCTAAGTCGCAATACCCGAGTTCCGATAAGGCAGAAGCGGAATTGGCAGAAACTCGATTCAACAAATGCCAGTACTAAACACCTCACGTTTGGAACAGGTGTCCAACAAATCCGAAGCTAAACTCAGCTACATTTTGAATCGGCTCCTGAAATCACGCGAGCATCGGATCGTTTGGAGGGGCGATCTAAACTGGATTGGGTCAATTATCTCCTCAAGCGCGTCCCGTGCCAATGACGGGCGCTGACCTGTGGTTAACCAGACTCAATTTCTTGCGCCACCAACTCCTGCAATCTCCAGAGATTTGCATCATGAATGCCCAGGGCCTCGAGGTTCGACACAGTATTGAACAGATACTCGGCGCCTGATCCCCAATGACCACAGGCACGCGCAAGTCCGTGGGCCACATCCGCCAATGGGCGGTTCTCCGAATAGAAGTCGAGAAGGTGGGGCCTGGCATAGAAAACAAGCGCCCTCAGCGATCCCTCTGCGGTTTGTACATCAATCCAACGCACGCTTTCCAGAGCCTCGTGGCTGCCGATCTCCCGATACAGCAGCTTGTTGATCTGTATTGAAGGATCATTGTCGCTGAGCCGCAGCGCTACCCCTTCGCAGTCTCCGTCATTATCGAGGCACATCATATAGCCAGGTTGTTCGGGTGTTCCACGAAATCGCTCGATCCGCATGGAAAACATTCGCTGCCATCCGTGCGCCACCGCCCTTCGGGTCTCCACGGTCGGAAATTCAGTTTTCCAAATTAGGGAGCCGTAGGCAAAGAGCCAAAGCGGTCCGTCAGGCTTTCCGGCCAAAACAGCTGCAGTGGCCCGGACATAGTCGTCATCGCCGAAGTAGTCATATTTTGGCTCAGGGCCAGGGTCTGCCACCACACGATGGCATCGCGCGACAAGTTCCGCCGTGAGTCTCATACTTCGCGTTCCAGAAGTTATTACCACCAATCTCTGTCCTCTCTGTTGAGCCCATGGATGAACAAGCGGCGAACACAAAATCCGCTGTTTTCAGTCTTGTTGCAACCAAGGCCTAGCAACTGCCCTTGTTTCTAATTCAATCTAAAAATCGCATCTTCCGTAGCTCCTGTAACATCATTAGCAAATGTCATTCACGCCGCGATGCAATGGGGGCGGCTGCCGCCCCCCTGTTCGTTTCAGCGGCGTCAGCAGCGGTCAAGGAATATGGCCCCACTGATGGCAAAGAGCTGGCGCCCGGCGTCCGAGTGGTGGAGCTTGGCACGGGTCACTCTGATATTCCCGCCTATAAGGGCATCATGATGGTGGATATTGTGTTCCAGCCTGGAGCGATGTTTCCCGAAACCAATATGGACAATGACATGGTTTGTTACATCGCTGCGGGCGAGTTCCAGATCAAAAAGGCTGATAAGGAATTCACCCTCAAGGAAGGCGAGATGTACACTTGCTCCAAAGGCAAAACCGACGGCGCTACCAATGTAAGCAAGGTCGTCGGAATCCATCGCATAGCGATGCTGATCCTGCCTAATGGACTGAGGGAATAAGGTAGCGGCGACTCTAATTGTGAGTCCGTCTTATCTGAGTAGGACGGCAATGCACGGTTTTGCGGCCGGTTGCATGCCTTAACCGCTATTCGGCTTGCATCGGACGGAAAAGATATATTCACCGTGAATGGGCTTACAAGCTTCTCCGGGAAATAGTACACAACATGAGCCAAAAGAGCCCGCCAGATATTAGCAGATGCTTAATGACTGTAACGGGTGGAAAGCAGAAATACTTTTTCTTCACCTTCCGAATCCCGATCGCCCGTCAGGCGAAGTCTCCTTTGATGATGAGCAGATCCCGCCTCGAAGCCTTCAGTGCGAATTCTCTCGCTTCTTGGTAGGCAGGATCATCATAACAGGCTTTGGCCATCTCATACGTCGGAAACTCAGCGATGATGACTCTCGCCGTATTACGTGCTTCCTTCAGCAATGGCGGAACTGTCGTCGGGTTGAGGCGTGCGTGGTATTTTTCCGCAATCGGAGCCCACAGCCTTATATTCGGCTTGCGCCACATGATCGATGACCTCTGTGCCGAGAATGACCCAGTAACCCTTCATAATTTCTCCTAGCTGCCCCCAAGTAGGCCCGAAGCCCCAAAAAAAGAGGTTGAATCATGATACTTATTACCGCGGCAACAGGCCAGATCGGAAGCGCGGCGTTGAATGCCCTTGCCGGGGGCGACGCCGAAGTCCGCGCCCTCGTCCGCGACCCATCCGTATTTGCAGCCCCGGAAGGTGTCCAGGTAGTACAGGGCGATTTCGATGACGACACCTCGATCGCCAATGCCCTCAAAGGGGTCACTGTCATGCTGCTGGCAGGCAGGGACAGCCCGAATTCCGTATCCCAGCATCGCCGAGTGTTGGCGCAGGTTCGTCAGTCCAGAGTTCGCCACGTCGTCAAGCTCTCAGCTATCGGCGCATCGCCAAAGTCGCCAATAGCGTTGATGCGCGAGCACCACGAAGTCGACGAGGAAGTCCGGAAAGGCTCGGCCGAATGGACCTTCCTCGAGCCCCACCTCTACATGCAGAACCTGCTGCGTGCCGCCGATACGGTCCGGCGCGAGGGACTGCTTGCCGCTCCAATGGGGGATGACAGGCTTCCGCTAGTCGACACTCGTGATGTCGGTGCGGTTGCGGCCACCGTCCTGCGCAACCCTGCCGCGCACATCGGCAAGGAATATGCGCTGACTGGCCCTGTCGCGGTGAGCTACGAAGAGGTGGCGAAAGCACTTACCGACGTGGCAGGCCGTGCAGTGATTTATGAGGCAATCGCACCTGCGGAGTACGAAAACCGACTCCGCGCGGCAGGGATACCCGATTGGCGCGCCTACGATCTCGCTCACATCGCGTCAGCTTACGGGGTCAGCGAGAACATCGCCTCTCCAGACATTGCAACGCTCCTCGGACGGCGGCCCAGATCGCTATCCGAGTTCCTTGAAGACCACCGGAAAGTCTATTCCGGCTGATCGGGTGTGAGTGCCAGATGATGGGGCGTTCTGGATGTCGCCTATTGAAAAGCAGCCCTTTGCCGATCTGCTTTGATGTCTGCAAAGGGTTGGAAGCGGCCTATGGGGGGCGAGTTTAAGAAGGTGACTAAGCGATTGTCGGTCACCATCAGGTTGTGTGAGGGCGAAGTGTCGTTTGCTATGGGTTGAGGTCGGCTATGGTCAGAAGTCTAACAATCCTCACGTCATGTCAGTTGTCCGTCTGACAGCAGACTTATCACTGCTGAGCAAAGAGTTATTCACCGGGGAATAAACACCGGAAATAGTACACAACATGAGCAACGTGTGATCGCCCGATTTTTAGTTTCTCTTTGTCCGCTCTTGGGGTGTTAGAGGACTCCTAAGTCGCAATACCGGACTTCCGATAAGGGCCAAAAGCGGTCCCCGGCTGCGTGACCCTCACAAGCACGGGCAGATGTAACAGCCTTCGGAACGTGATACTGTGCCACATCATGACTGCCCTATTCGACTACATAGTCGTGGGTGCGGGTTGGGGGGGGGGCCATTTAGG
>JBKKDI010000185.1:0-4875 GCA_046708645.1 Aestuariivirga sp. | reverse complement strand
GAAATTTCAGGGCAGGATTCAGCGCTGGGACAACTGCGCTCGCAGATCGCCGAACTGACCCAGCTTTTGGCCCTTGAAAAATCCGCCAAGGCGGATGCCGATTCCCTGCTGATCGCGCTTCAGGACGACATCGCCTCAGAGAAGGCCAAGAGCGCCAATTTCGCGGCGATGCTGGAAGCGGAGAATGAGAAAGGCACTTCGGCTGGTTCGGCACTGAGCGGCTTGCAGACGGCACTCGACCGGGAAAAAACCCTGTCGAACGAAGCGCTCGCCAAAGTCGAGCTTCTCAACCAGCAGATCGCCGCCATGCGCCGGCAATTGGCGCAGCTCAATCAATTGCTCACCGACTCCGAGCAGCGCAACGTTGCCTCGGAAGCCCAGATCGCCGATCTCGGCAAGCGGCTCAATTCCGCATTGGCCCAGCGGGTGCAGGAACTGACGCGCTACCGTTCGGAATTCTTCGGGCGCTTGCGCCAAATTCTTTCGCAACGCTCCGACATCCTCGTGGTGGGCGACCGCTTTGTGTTCCAGTCGGAAGTGCTGTTCTCCAAGGGCCAGGCGGAACTCAACGAGGAGGGGCAGCAGGAAATGCTGAAACTTGCCGATGCCCTCAAGCAGCTTGAGCGGGAAATCCCCACCGACATCGCCTGGGTGCTGCGCGTCGATGGCCACACGGATACGGACCCCATCGTGTCATCGCTGTTCAAATCCAACTGGGAGCTGGCGGCGGGACGTTCAATTGCCGTCGTCAATTTCTTGATCGCCAGCGGCGTTCAGCCCAATCATCTCGTGGCGGCGGGCTTCGGGGAGTTCCAGCCCATCGATCCCGGATCGACGGAGGAAGCTAAATCGCGCAACCGCCGGATCGAGCTCAAGCTGACGGAGCGGTGAACTGCAATTTCGCCAGTTTGGCGTAAAGTGGATTGGCCTTCATCAGCTGCGCGTGGGTGCCTTCCGCCACCAACCTTCCGCCATCGAGCACTAGAATGCGCTTGGCATTGCGAACGGTGGCAAGCCTGTGGGCGATCACCAGCGTGGTGCGGCCCAGGGTAAGTTTTTCCAGGGCTTCCTGAATGAGCGCCTCGCTTTCGGCATCAAGCGAACTGGTTGCCTCGTCGAGTAGGAGGATCGGCGCATTGCGGAGGATGGCGCGGGCGATGGCGATGCGCTGGCGTTGGCCGCCGGAAAGTGTCACGCCGCGCTCGCCAACTTCCGTTTCGTAGCCTTGCGGGAGTTTCGCTGCAAACTCATCGACTCTCGCTGCAACCGCCGCGGCGCGAACCTCTTCCTCGCCCGCGTCAGGTTTGCCGAAGCGGATGTTGTCGATCAGGCTGCCTGAGAAGATCACGGTGTCCTGCGGCACTACGGCGACGCGCTGTCTCACCGCTACCGGATCGGCCAAACGCACATCGATGCCGTCGATTTTGACCGTGCCTTTTTGCGGATCGAAGAAGCGCTGGATCAGCGCGAAGATCGTGGTCTTGCCGGCACCCGAGGGTCCGACGATGGCCAACGTCTCACCGGGTGCTGCGGTGAAGCTCACGTCCGTTATGGCCTGGATGCCGGGCCTCATTGGGTAATTAAAGGTCACATGTTCGAACGCCACAACGCCTCGGGACGGCTGCGGCAGCGCCACGGGATTGGCTGGCGCGGCAATGGCGGGCGTCTCGTCGAGCAGTTCCGAGATGCGTTCCGCCGCACCCGCGGCCAATTGAATTTCGCCCCACACTTCCGAGAGCTGGCCCAGCGAGCTTGCAGCGAGGATGGCATAGATCAGGAACTGGGTGAGTGTTCCGCCCGAGAGATTGCCGGCCATTACTTCGCTGGCGCCATACCACAGCAGGAAAACGATGGAGCCAAGGGCTACGGAGATGATGGCCCCCGTCATCACGGCGCGCGCCAGTGTGCGGCGGGCTGCGGCGGTGAAGGCCACGTCGGTCGCCTCGGCAAAAATTTTCCGCGTCGGGTTTTCCTGAACATTCGATTGCACGGTGCCGACGGCGGAAAGCCGCTCCTGGGCGAAGGCCGCGGAATCGGCCAGCGTATCCTGGGCCTTCCGCGACAGGGCGCGCACCCGCTTGCCGTAGGTGACGAGCGGTAGCACAACGAGCGGGATCGCCAGCAACGATAGCCCCGCAAGCTCAGGGCTGGTGACAATCATCATCGCCATGGCGCCCACAAGCATCACCAGATTGCGGAGTGCTATGGAGGCTGTGGTGGAGAAGGCCGACTTGATCTGCGTCGTGTCGGCGGTGAGGCGCGAAACCACTTCGCCCGTCTTCTGGGTTTCGTAGAAACTCGGACTGAGGTTCAGCAGGTGGCTAAACAGGCGGTCCCGCACATCGGCGACGATCCGTTCTCCCAGCCACATGACATAATAGAAACGGACGGCCGAACTCACCGCGAGCACGGCGACGACCGCCAGCATGACCGCGAAATACTGGTTCACCAGTGCTGCATTGGCGGTGGTAAAGCCGTGGTCGATGACGCGCCTGACCGCAATGGGCACAATCAGCGTCGCCCCCGCCGCAACGGTGAGGGCAATAAGTGCCAGAATGACTTGCCCCCGGTAGCGCAGGAGGAAGGGTGCGAGCCTAGCGAGGGGCCGGAGGCTCTTGCCCTTGGGCCTCCGCCGGGCTTCGGCTTCGTATTGATTGCTCATGGCCCTTCCTGTATAGGCCGAGGCCGAAACCGGCAATCAGAAGAGCATAGGCCCATGAAACAAGGCATCCATCCCGATTATCACACCATCAATGTGGTGATGACCGATGGCACGAAATTCGTCACCCGCTCGACCTATGGCAAGGCCGGCGACACGCTCTCCCTTGACATCGACCCCCGCACCCATCCCGCCTGGACCGGCGGACAGCAAACGTTGCTCGACCGCGGCGGCCGCGTCTCGAAGTTCAACCAGAAATTCGGGTTTCTGAAGAAGTAGCTGGTTCAGCGAAACCAGGTGCCTGATGGCTATCCTCGCTGAAGCAGCCCCCTCATCCGTCTCGCGCCAAGAGGCGCGATCCACCTTCCCCCGCGAGGGGGGAAGGTTTTGAGCTTAATCAAGCCAGGTGTCCGCAAACCCACGCGGTGATTGATCTTCCTAACTTTCTCTACGTCCTTAACCGGACAGCAGTGGATCAAGTCCGGGCATGATGAGAAAGGAGAAGCGATGGCCTACCGGCAATGGATTTTTCGATTTGTTCGAGCTTGGTCACGGCAAGCTCACCGGCATTTCCGGTCGCGGCAATATTTGAAAATTCTGAAGTTTTTGAATTGATTGTCCACCGGAAAATAATCACCTTGCCCCTGATCTGCACACCGATACTCGTATTTTTGTGCCTGGACCGTATCGACGTGGTGAGTGCCGCTTCCGCCGGTGTAGCCTACTTTCTCGGCAACTATGAACCCATTCTGGCCGGTGGTATTCGTAACTCGCCACACGTGCTCGGGATGGCCCTCGGCCTCCTCCGGGCAATAGAATATCTCTGTTCCATCCGCTGGAATATCAACAACGCTATTCGGGCCGATGCGAATGCACCCAATATTGTTGCACTCGGCCTTTTGGTTGCCTTCACCCTTTTTTCGAGGTGCCGGTTTCTTGGTAGGCTTGGCTCGTGCTTTTTTAGCCATCACGCATCACTCGCATCAATTGTGGGACAATACGATTGGCGGATGTGCACTTCAAGTGTTCGGTTTGCCCGGGGCTCAGGCCGGTTCTCCAGATACCGTGGCGCCCGTGATCGAAACGGCTCTTTTTAAGAAAAATTAAGCAAAACGAAACAAAGTGGGAGGACACTTCGCGGAGATGTAGCACGTGAGGTCCCATGTATCGTCAATTGCTGGCGGTAATTGCCCTTTGCGTAACACTCTGTGCTCCGGCTCAAGGAGCATCGGACGACGAACTCTACATCGGAGTTTTTTCGACCGGCCAATGGTATGCGTGTTCCGACCGCCAGGTTGCCGAGAACATCGCCGACACCTTCGTGACGAGAGGCGGGGAGGCGGCACTCAGCCTCTTCCATCAAAACGCGTTGCTATGCGACTTATCCCCGGCGCCTGCCAAACTCTACGTTCAGACGGTCGTTTGGCACCGTGAAATGAACGGCGATGACGGCAGGATGAAGGTCGTCTTGATGTGGCAATGGAAAGACGGCAGGCGTGAGAAAGAATTCTATGTCCTGACGCTCCGGCCGGTGAATGGTTCGGGGATCGTGGAGCGGACCATGGCTCGCTTGGCAATGTGACGAAAACGGCATCCGTTTCTGGATGCCGTGACTTGGAATTTAATGGCATCCAAAACACATGCTTTTGGCATCCAGAAACGCCCTGCGCTCCTGCCGTTGTCAACTTTCGCGCACTTGAAAACGTATGCGAAACAATTCCCAATTATATACTTGACAAAAGTGGGGAGGCTCTCTAAATCAAGGTCATAGCAGGGGAATAACGCCATGACCGACTTACAGAACCCTATTTTCAACGACTTGGACAAAGCCCGCGAAGCTCTTGAAGCTGCCCGCTGGCCTAATGGTCCGTATTGCCCGCACTGTGGCAATGCCGATGAGGACTTGATCGCCAAGGTTGAGGGCAAGAAGCGCTCTCACCGCCCCGGCCTGTACTATTGTAACGAGTGCAAGGGCACGTTCACCGTGACCGTGGGGACCGTGTTTGAACGCTCAAAGGTTCCTTTGACCAAGTGGTGGCTGGCAACCCATTTGCTGGCGTCCAGCAAGAAGGGCATTAGCTCTCATCAGCTACACCGTATGCTAGGCGTCACCTATAAGACCGCTTGGTTTATGTCTCACCGCATTCGTGAGGCGATGAAAGACATTAACCCCGCGCCTATGGGCGGTGAAGGCAAGATCATCGAAGCGGACGAAA
>JBKKDI010000184.1:0-5203 GCA_046708645.1 Aestuariivirga sp. | reverse complement strand
CATCAGGCAAAGACTCTACCCATAACCGGATGAGGGTCGGGGCTCAGGTCAATTGTAATGGACCTCATGGGCGCACTATAATCTTTAGCCTCTTGCTTGAGGCACCGTGCATTACACACTTGGCAGTGGATTCTCTATGCAAACGACTGTCGTATTCACTTACAAAACTACGATTTTTCGCGCATATAAAGACAGGATCGCAGTTGACGGCAGATTTGCAGCTATCGAGGTTCACGGATATGCGGCCCTCACAACGAAATACGAAACCAAGATCGCTGGAGTGCTTTTATGTGAAGGACGGCATAAATCAGGATCGAGATATCCACGAGCAAATTCTTGCCGAAGGTACAAATGCTGGCCTGGAGGCGACCATTGAGCGGGCATTAGCCGAAGGCATGAGTCTTGAAACTGCAAGGCTCCTTTTTGGGAACAACTGATTCTCCAAGAAGAACGCTGAGTCGGCGAAGTTGATGACAGCCTCGATTCGGACACACTGCTCTACGTCCATTACCTATGTTTTTTCCAGGGCTGCTTTTGCTCATAATCCGGCATAATTTGCAGCCACGATCATCAAAAACGCGTGAAAATCGAGTTTTCTGGCGAATGTGCACAGATTGAGCCACCCGCAGGTTAGGCCTATTGCCTGACTTCGATTCGTCGAGTTATAGCTGTCTTCATTGCACGTCTCGCGACACCGCGAAAGCGGAGGTGGCAATATCGGAGAATCGGTCGGCAAGGACATGCCGCGAGCGTATTACCCCATAAGGCTTAAATCCTACTGGGCATAAGCGTCTCGGGATTCATTAGCGCAAAATCGGAACTTGAACGAACTGCCATGGCAGCAGGTTGCTGCCGGCTTGGGCAAATTCGAGCGAATTCCGGACTGTTTAACGCGAATGATGGAGACCGGTCATGACCGATACTGATGAAACCCCGAACCGCCTCGACTTTGCTCCGAAGACCGTTGCCCTGAAATCCAACAGCCAAGTCATCGAGCACGTCTTAATCGACGTCGTGAAACTGCCGCGCAACCTCATCAAGCCGCCCAGCCCGGCGGCCATAACGGTGTGCAATAGGAACCTGGAGCGTTACGGGCAGCCGGGTCCAATTCTTGTAACCGACGATCTGACGGTAATTGCGGGGCTGGAATTCCTCGTGGCCGCAAAGGAACTCGGATGGTCCTCTGTCAGTGTTGCTCGGTTGGCCGGATTGTCGAAGGAGGACGCAAAGGTCCTCACCCTGGCCCTCGCCAAGCTTCCTCACCTGTCAGATTGGAACGATGACGCCCTTCGTTTCGAAATGATGGATGTTATCGCCATCGATCCGGAGCTCTTGGACCTGACAGGATTCACGATGGGTGAGATCGATGTGATCCTCGATCCTGCAGGTGCTGAGCAAACCAACGATCCCCTGGACGTCCTCCCTGAGCTTCAGACGGCTGAGGAAAGCGTGAGCGTGCTTGGTGACGTCTTCCTTCTCGGGGGACACAGAATTCTCTGTGGCGATGCGCAAATGCAGTCCTCCCTCGATCAGCTGATGGAGGGAGAGTGGGCCCGGGCGCTCGTCTCCGACCCACCGTACAATATTCGCATCGCCAACAACGTCTCCGGTCTCGGGAAGAAGAAGCACGGCGATTTTGGCATGGGTGTTGGGGAGATGTCGTTTGAGACCTTCACCACTTTTCTCCAGACCATGTTGGCGCAGGCCGCCCGCTGTCTTGCAGCCGGTGGTCTCTTCTATGTTTTCATGGACCGGCGTCACCTCGAAGAGCTTTTCGCGGCGGCAAGAGGCGCCGGTCTCAGCATTGTCGATCTCGCCATCTGGGACAAGCTTTCGGGGGGCATGGGTGGCCTTTACCGGAGCCAGCATGAGCCTTGTGCTGTGTTCAAGGCCGGCAACCATTCTCATCTTGACAATGTGAAGCTGGGCAAACACGGCCGGTACCGGACCAATGTTTGGAAGCATCGCGGCCTGTCGTCCTTCGGCAAGGGACGCGCTGAGGCCCTCCAAACGCACCCTACCGTTAAACCGGTCAATCTCCTGGTCGAAATGATCAAGGACTGCACCAAACGGGGCGATATCATCCTCGACCCGTTTCTCGGCTCTGGCAGCACCCTTCTTGCGGCCGAGAAAACCGGCCGCCGGTGTTTCGGGATTGAACTCGATCCCAAATATGTCGACGTATCCATCCGCCGCTGGGAGGCGATGACCGGAAAGCGGGCCATCCATAGGGCCACAGGTATCGCCTTTTCCGAACTTTCCAGCCAACGGAAGGGCGCAGTATCGGAGACGATGCCGCCGGCGACAATCGCGGAGGCCGGCGATGCCCAGTGACAGCATCGGCTACGGCAAGCCTCCAAAGCATTCCCGCTTCAAGCCTGGTCAGTCGGGCAATCCGAAAGGCCGGCCCAAGGGTAAGCTTCCCCTCGCCCGGATGATCGAGAAGTATCTGGATGGCAAGATGGCGGTGACGATCGGGACCGAGCAGAAAACCGTTTCGCGTCGCGAAGGCCTGGTTATGGCATTCGTGAGTGATGCCTTGAAAGGCAAGGACAAGGTCCGCAAGCAGCTTCTGGACCTTCTGCTGCTCCTCGAGTCACAAAATCCGCCAGAAGCGGCCGGCGAGGTCAGCGATACCCAGGATGACGCGACCATCCTCGGATTGCTGAACCGGTACGGGATCAACCCGGCTCCCCCAGCATCCCACCCCACCAAAACCATCAAAATCATCAAGGCAAAAAAACCGGAGGCACAGAAATGACGTCTCACAACAAGCTGCTCGCCCAGGCGATCCTCAGGAAGGACCCCATCGCCTTTTTTGAACGTTCTCTCCCTGCGATCATGCCGGGTGCCACCTATCTGTCAAACTGGCATATCAGGGTCATGGCCGCCGCTATCGAAGAGATGATTTATGGCGATGCCCGGCGCTATATAATCAATATTCAACCGCGCATGGGCAAATCCTTGTTCTTCAGCGTCAGCTTGCCGATGTTTCTGCTCATGCGTGATCCATCGCAGCAGATCATGTGCCTGTCGTATTCAGACGCCTTGGCGGGCCAGTTCCACCAGACGAGCCGCATCTTGTCCAAGCAGAAGTGGTATCGCGACCTGAACCCGGCGCTCCAGTTCAAGACGGCAGGAGAATCCAGCGCCGTCATAAAGGAAACCAGTTCCATCCTGCAGACAGCCCAACTGGGTTACCGCCTGGCTTTGAGCTTTTCTGGCTCGATCACCGGCCGCGGGGCCGACTGGATCATCATGGACGACCCCAATGACATGGGCCAGATCCCCTCCGAAGCCCACCGCAACAAAACCAAGGAAGTCTTCGATCAGACGATCTCAACCCGCCTTAACGACAAGGATGGCCGCATCCTGCTGGTTACCCAGCGTGGCCATATCGAAGATCTTTCGGGCCACCTCATGGAAAAGGGCGGGTTCAAGCACTTGAAGATTGAGGGGGTCGCCAGTGAAGCGACGACGTACCGCTTTGGCGCGAGCCAAAAGTATGTTCGTCAGAAAGGCGAACTCATTGACCACCGGCGGTTCGGGGAGAAAGAGACGGAGGAACGCCGGCGCGATTTGGGGTCGGCGGCCTTCGAGGCGCAATACCAGCAAAACCCCCAACCCCCTGAGGGGAACCTGTTCAAACGCACTTGGCTCAATCTCGTCGATACCGTCCCTGTGTTCCAGTATGTGATCATTTCCGGGGACATCGCAACGTCAAACGGACGGGGTGATTACACAGCTTTCCTGGTCTGGGGATACTTTGATGAAGTCTGGTACCTGATCGCTGCACATCGGGCTCAACTCGATCTTCCAGGAGTCGTCAGGTTCTACTGTAAACTCGATGAGGAGTATGAACCCGACCTCACGGCCATCGAACAGGACAATATCGGCGCCGGCTTCGTCGCGCGGATGAATGAGTTACGCTATCATCATGTTCAGTGCACTTCTGTCTATGGGAGCAAAGTCGAACGCGCGGACGCCATCACACCGCTTCTCGAACGCAAACAGGTGGCAATCCTCAAGTCGATGCCGCTCTACGAACCCTTCATGGCGGAGCTTCTTTCCTTTCCGTCCTCCAAGAATGACGACATGGTGGATGCCTTCACTTTTGCTCTGTCGATGCGTTGTGACATATTACGTGTAGCAAACCTACACCGTAGGCCGAAACGCCAGCATCTTGCCAAAGCAGTCGGAAGCCAGCCGGAATATCGCATCTCTTCCTATGGTGGAAGCTCCTCCGGAGTCACCGATTACTATCATGATCGGATGGGACGGTCGGTTTTCGACAGATAGCGAGCACGCCATTGACATTTGAGACAGCGGCGCTGACACGCTCCGAGCAATGCGTCGTGCTTGCATGCTTTCTTGGGTGAATTGAGCGAGCTCGCAAATTTACCCCATAGCGTCTACATTCGCCGGACCTAATAGTCTCTAGTAGTCGTCTGGACGCAGGCCCAACCTTTCAAAATCGCGCCAATAACTACCCTGTTCTAGCACAAGCGTTATCGTGGCGGGAACGCGGGACGATCTCTGCTGCAATGAGATAGGGCAACCATTCACTTACTTCCGTTTCGGGTCAGCAGTGTCGGTCGCCCGTCGTCCACGCAGTGTCGGCTTACACCGCGATTGCGGACGAATTGTCGGTGCGCGCGATCAGCCGCGTTGGGCCAGAAGGCGACATTCGAACCTATTTGCGGTCCATGGATATTGATGCGGTATTCTGCTACTCTCCCAACCAAGGGACCAAGCATGGACGTCACCACGCGGCGATCCTGGTCGGCTAACCGGCATGGAAGGATGCGGGTAATACAGTCGAGACACCATAGAATTGCGCCTTCTAGAGAATATACTCCCCCGCGTGTGGCTTCGATGATAATTTGAAACGACACGTACCCGGATCCACCTTGGAAATCGCACCCGTTCGAACGTCAGAGAAGGGACGCTCCAGTCGTGGTCCGTGGTCCAAGGACTCAAAGTGCTCATGACACCGAACGCGGTCGGTGAGCTGCCAACGGTCAGCTCCACTGCCTTGTTGGACGAGACGATGTTCGAGGCACGCCATCTCACGCCTTCGGATAGTCGCCAGCATGCCGGACGATGAGCTCGCGAGGAGATTCCGAACCTCGCTGGATCAGGAAACGCACCTCGTCCCCGAGCGTGCGCTTGCGGAGCGCATCCTGAACCTCTTGGCGACCTC
>JBKKDI010000183.1:0-5208 GCA_046708645.1 Aestuariivirga sp. | reverse complement strand
GCCTGCCACCGTCATTGCAGTAGCGTCCTGGGCGGCGAGAACGTCGCGCGGGTCCTTAGCATCCTCGACGTGGCCCTTGGCTTCCAGCGCCTTGCCACGCGCCATAGCGAGGGGCAGGGCGGGGTAGCTGCCCAAGGTGAGGCGAGCGCGCTTCCCGTCCTTTGGGGACGTAAAGTTGAACGTCCATGACCGATGCCCGGCAGTGACGCGCAACGCCAGCCCCGGCGTGCCGCTATCGAAATAGTCAGTTCTGCCGGTCGAGTCAGGCTTCGCGGAGGCGACGAAACGATCCGTAAGGGCGATACGTGGCATGATCTTGTTCCCGGCGGATTCGACCTGGTGTTGAAAGCAAATCAGGTCGCTTTCCGTACCCAGTGGGTACGCCAGCACGCGCTAGAGTGCAATGCCTTACAGCGCCCTGCAATAAGAAACTGTGGAAAACTACGCCACAATAGAGCCTTGACTATCGCGCCGGGACGCGACGAATTGCAGGAAGTCGCGTGGCAAACTCCTTCTAAGCACTAGGTCGCAGGTTCGAATCCTGCCGGGGTCGCCACACTCTACGTTCCTCAACTCTGTCATTGCCGGGCTTGTCCCGGCAACCCATTTCTCAATTGGCACCGTCAATGTTGAGTGATGGGTCGCCGGGACAAGCCCGGCGATGACAATTTAGGGGATTCCGCTACGGCGTCAGGAAATCCGCGCATTTGGGGGCGGGGAGATTGCCCCAGGGCATGATTGGCACCGTCGAGGTTGAATTTTCCGGGCTGCCTTCGATCAGCTTGTCGGTGAAGCTGAGATAGACGAGCACGTTGCGCTTGGCGTCGCAGCCGCGCACGATTTGCATCTTCTTGAAGAACAGCGAGCGGCGCTGGCGGTAAATATCGACGCCCTGCTCGAATTTCGCCTTGAAAGTGATGGGGCCGATCTGGCGGCAGGCGAGCGAGGACTCCGAACGCTCCTCGGCAAACCCGGCCCAGCCCTTCCAGCCGCCGATTTCGGGAATGGTAAAATGACAGGCGACGCCTTCAACGCCCGGATCGTCGATGGCATAGGTCGCAAGCTTGGCGTCGGGCGACAGCAGGCGCCACACGGTTGTGTTCTTGAAGATCAGTTCCGGATCGTCGGCCTCCTGGGCGGCGGCGGGAAGAGCGGCGAACAGAAGCGCGGCAAGCGCAGCAAGACTGGTTTTCATGTTCAGCTCCGGTTTTGCGAACATTATCACATGGGGTCAAAGGCCAACGATTCAAGCTGTGGCGCGTAGCCGCGCGAAACCATCGGCGAGATCGGCGATCAGATCGGCGGGATTTTCGAGTCCGATGTGGAAGCGCAAGCAGGGGCCGGTATCGGCCCATTGGGTCGCCGTGCGTTTCGGCTTGAAGGGCACGACGAGACTTTCAAATCCGCCCCAGCTTTCGCCAATAGCGATGACTCGCAGTTTATCCAGCATCGCGGCAAGCTGGGAGCGGCTGGCCGGTTTCAGGATGACCGACAGTAAACCGGAGGCTCCGGTGAAGTCGCGCTTCCACAATGCGTGACCGCGCGATTGGGGGAGGGCCGGGTAAATCACTTCCTCCACATCGCTTTGCTCCCCGAGCCAGGCGGCGACTGTCAGGGCATTCTCCATATGCCGTTTGAGCCTCACGTCGAGCGTTCGCAGGCCCCTCAATGCCATCGCCATGTCGTCAGGTCCGGCAAACTGGCCGAGCGTCTCGAAACCCTCGCGGAATTGCGGCCAGACCGCCTTCGTGCAGGTCACCGTTCCCAGCATCATATCGGCATGGCCGCCGATGTATTTCGTCGCCGCATGGATGGATATATCTGCGCCGTGGGTGAAAGCGTTGAAATAATATCCCCCGGCCCAGGTGTTGTCGAAGACCACGAGAATTCCGTGGCCGCGCGCCACGTCGGCGATTGCCGGAATGTCCTGGATTTCGAGGGTTTGCGATCCCGGGCTTTCACAGTAGATCATGCGGGTGTTGGGGCGGATGAGGTTGGCTATCCCCGCGCCGATCAACGGATCATAGTAGGTTGTTTCGATTCCCAGTCCCGCGAGCAGCGTGTCGCACAGATGCCGTGCCGGGGGATAGACGGAGTCGGTCATCAGCAGATGGTCGCCAGCCTTCAGGAAAGCCAGCAGGGCCGAGCCGATGGCCGCGAGGCCCGAAGGGCCGGCCTTGGCCGCGTATCCGCCTTCCAGCATCGCAATGGCGCTTTCGAACGCCCGCGATGTCGGCGTTCCGCGCCGGCCATAGCTGTATTCCTTGTCCGGCGCGTGGAAATCCGCCAGCGTCGGAAACAGGTATGTGGACGCGTGGTACACCGGAGGCGCAACGATGCCATGCTGGGAGAATTCCCGCGCCGCGAGAACAAGCCGGGTTTCGGGCTTGAAGGTCGAAAGATCGGGTTTGATTTTTGCCATGGCGCTGGGTAGCACGTGGAAGAACGCCGGGAAAGCGGGCGGACGATGGGCAGACATGCGTCAGCCCTTCCCCGTCCTCACCCTGAGGTGCCCGGCGCAGCCGGGCCTCGAAGGGCCTGCCCACCGAGTTTGCGGCTTATGCTTCGAGGCTCTGACGCTCGCACCTCAGCATGAGGAAAAAGGGGAAGAGGTTTCTGGAAATGCTTGAATCCGCAAAACGGGTGGCCGACAAGAAAGACTGGATCAAGGGCGCCAATGGCGATTGGGAAATCGTTATCGGCATGGAGGTCCATGCCCAAGTTCTGGCCAAGTCGAAGCTGTTTTCCGGCGCTTCCGCGGAATTCGGCGGTGACCCCAATGACCATGTGTCGCTGGTCGATGCCGCCATGCCCGGCATGCTGCCGGTGATCAATGAATTCTGCGTCGAACAGGCGGTGCGCACCGGGCTCGGACTCAAGGCCAAAATCAACACGCACTCGGTGTTCGACCGCAAGAATTATTTCTATCCCGATCTGCCGCAGGGCTACCAGATATCCCAGTACAAGCAGCCCGTCGTCGGCGAGGGCGTGGTGCATGTGGACCTCGATGGCGGCACATCGGTGGAAGTCGGCATCGAGCGCCTGCATCTTGAACAGGACGCCGGCAAATCCCTGCACGACCAGCATCCCTCCATGAGCTTCGTCGATTTGAATCGGTCCGGCTGCGCGCTGATGGAAATCGTGTCGAAGCCCGGCATGCGCTCCGCCGCCGAGGCTAAGGCCTATGTGACCAAGCTCCGCCAGATCATGCGCTATCTCGGCACTTGCGATGGCAACATGGAGCAGGGCAGCTTGCGGGCCGACATCAATGTCTCGGTGCGCCGCCCGGGTGCTGCATTCGGCACCCGCTGCGAGATCAAGAATGTGAACTCGGTCCGTTTCATGGGCCAGGCCATCGAATACGAAGCCCGCCGCCAGATCGGCATACTCGAGGATGGCGGCAAGATCGATCAGGAGACGCACCTGTTCGATGCCCGCAAGGGCGAAACCCGTTCCATGCGCTCCAAGGAAGAGGCCCACGACTACCGTTATTTCCCCGATCCCGACCTATTGCCACTGGAACTGGAGGAGGGTTGGATCGGCGCCATCGCCAAGACCTTGCCGGAGCTTCCGGATGAAAAGGTCGGGCGTTTCATGAAGGATTATGGGCTGTCCTCCTATGACGCCAACGTGCTCTCGGCTGAACGTGCCTCGGCCGATTTCTTCGAGAAGGTGGCCCGTGGCCGCGATGGCAAGATGGCGGCGAACTGGGTTATCAACGAGCTCTTTGGGCGGTTGAACAAGGAGAATAAAGCCATTGAAAACACTCCTGTTTCGGCTTCCCAATTGGGCGAAATCGTTGATCTGATCCAAGCCGAGGTCATCTCCGGCAAGATCGCCAAGGAGGTCTTCGAGATCGTATGGACCAAGGGTGGTTCGGCCGCGGAGATCGTTAAAAATCGTGGCCTTGAACAGGTGACCGATACGGGCGCCATCGAAAAGGCGGTGGACGAAATCATTGCCGCCAATCCCGGCAAGGTGGGCGAGGTCAGGGCCAAGCCCTCCATGCTCGGCTGGTTCGTGGGCCAGGTGATGAAAACCACCGGCGGCAAGGCCAACCCCCAGGCCGTGAGCGCTATGCTCCGGAAAAAGCTGGAAATTAACTAATTAATACAATCAATTAGTTTCAATTTCCGTTTCCTCAGATTCTCCGCTATAGTCCGTGGGCTGAGTTTATCTGGGGCGGAGGAGATTCGTGATGGCGAAGACAGCCAAAAAAAAGGCTGCGAAGAAGACGTCTGAAAAAAAGGCGGCAAAACCGGCCGCAAAAAAAACGGCTAGAGCCAAAAAGAAAGCCGCCGGGCCCTCACTGAGCGGCGACAAGCAGCGCTTTACCCTTTACGGCACCATGACATCGGGCCCCACCTATACCGTGGGTTTGATGCTGTCGCTGTGCCGGCATCCCTTCTCCTATATCCACGTAAATTTGCGTGAGGGCCAGCACAAGCAGCCCGACTATCTGGTCAAGAACCGCTACGGTCAGGTGCCAACGCTTCGCGACGGGCAGATGTTCGTGGTGCAGTCGGCGGCCATCCTCGAGCATATCTCCGAGAGCCTCAAGAAATTCGAAGGCAGGACGCCGCTTGAACGCCAGCGCATCCGCGAATGGCTGTTCTGGCAGTGGGACAAGCTGGCGGTGCCGGTGTTCCGCCTGCGGGCCCGGGCTCGCGGTTTCCGTCAGTTCGGCGACGAAGTGCGGGTCATGTACGACACCGAGGCGAAGGCCGCCTTCGCCATGCTCGAGCACGAGCTGGCGCGCTCGCCGTGGATCGCCGCAAAACGGGCGAGCATTGCCGATATCGGCATCTATGCGGTCACCCGCTATGCACCGGAGGCCAATGTCGATCTGTCACACTATCCGCATGTTCTGGCCTGGAAGAAGCGTTGCGAGGCGCTGCCCGGTTTTGGCATGCCGGAACAGCTCCTGCCGATGGAAAGCCGGTTGCTTTAGGCGGGCCGGAGCGCTTCATTGTCGGACGTGACCGAAACAGACAGGGCAAAACCGGCGGGGCCCATTGAGGCGCAGCCACCGCCACGCAAACGGCGCGGACGGCCCGAGTGCCTGTTCGGCCTGGTGCTGGGGCTCCTGGGCCTCATTGCCTCGCGGCTCGGCAATTTGTGGATCGCCTTCGATGTCATCTCACAATTAACCCTGCAATTAGCGGTGATCGCGGCGGCCTTCGGCATCGGCTTCGCCATGCCGCGGGG
>JBKKDI010000182.1:0-3054 GCA_046708645.1 Aestuariivirga sp. | reverse complement strand
ATCACCACATGCGTAGCCAGCCAGAAATTCGTATCCAGCACGGCTCGGAGCATGATCATGGTATCGCCATCGAGCGCGAGAAAGTGGGCCACGAGCAGCGTGCCGAACGCCAGCAGCGATGAAACCGCGACCCCGATGGAGGCCGGCCAAAAAAGTTCCAGAATGAGGCCGAGGGCAATGGCCGCCCAGCCAATGAAAAGCGCGGAGGAGTAAAGATAGGTAACCGGCGGCCGGCCCTCCTGCACCAACCGCCAGATGAGTCCGGCGGTTAGCACCGCGAGCGTCAGCGTCATGAGCCACACGGCAGTCTTGCGCGACCACTCGAATTTTCCAGGATTGAACCAAACCAGCACGGCGAAGAGAAAGGCTGCGATCGAAATGACCATGCCGCGGTAAAACGGCTCGATGTGATTGAACAACTGTTCGCGTCCCGCCTTCTTCAGATCGTTCGCAAAGATCTTTTCCGCCTCGAGTTTTTTTCGGTATTCAGCGACCGCCTTGCTGAGCGCGGTCATCTCTTTCGCGCGCCATGCGGCGGTCATTTCGGCGTAGGCAGCGAGCGAGTAATGCGGCGGGTCGCCCGGTTTGAGAGAGGCGACTTCCTGGAGCGGCCGGCTCCAGTCCTTTGAACGATCGCGCGGAGGCACCACCAGCGGTGCGTTGATGTGCGCCTGCGCCCAGTCGAGGGCTGCAATGTCATAAGCTTTTCCATCCATCTGCGCCTGAAAGGCCTCGCCGCCCTCCCTGCGCTTTTGCCGGAATTCCTCCAGTCCCGTCGCAAGATCGCCGTTGCCGGCCGGGCCGAAACTCGCGCGCAGCAGTTTATACAGGCCCGTGGCTTCCCACAAATCCATCAGCGCGCGCTCGTAGGAATTGCGCAATTCCTGCTTCACACCGGACGCGCGCTGGGTCTCGGCGCGAAAGGCTTCGATCTGCGGAGCGATCTGATTCCACGCGTAATGCTTGCCGTCGGTAGCTCCTTTCTCCCCGGCCTCGATGGGAACATGGAGGAGGTTCTTCAGATCGGAGTTGTCGATGCGGAAACACGGACGCGTGTCGGCCGTGGCCGGGTCCATCATCAGTTCCATGAGCCACTCGACAGCGGGGATAATCTTCGGCCGGTCGAAGGTTCCTTTCCATGGCTCAAGGTTGAGCGTCTGTTTCTTGCGGATGATCAGCAGTGAATTCCGCGCCATCGAGTCCATCGGCTGATGGCGTCCGTCTTTGACAACCGGGAGTTGTCCGAACTCCTTGAGCGGCGCGCCGTCCTTGGGATTTTGCGGGCCGCGAAAACTGGAAAGAATCCACGCGGCAAAGAGGAGCGTGAGACTGAGAGGGATCCACTTTTTCATGACGTCGTCCTTTTGCGAATGAAGCGGAAGAGATGGAGGAGAAAGTGCCGGAGCATTCCGTACCCAACAAGCGCGCAGCCAAAGTAGGGTGAGAACCACGACGGATTCCTCACCACCTGCAGGGAACTCGTGCCGCGGTTCCGGTCGGCTTCATCCTTGCCCATCTGATGCTGGAAAAATGTCAGGCCCTCGTAACGCAGCGGAGCATTCATAAAGACCTCCGTATCGCGCTGCTCGTTCTTTGCCGGGTGGTCAATGCGCAGGCGGCTGCGGAAATCCTTCGGGATATCGGTACCGGGATACACTTCGTGAGTGGTCTTCAGGAGGGTCACCGAAAACGGATGGTAGGTGCGTCCGATGCGGAGGCCGAGCCGCCATTTGGTGCCGCCGTAGTCGATCGTTTGCTCCTTGAGGTGCGGCGAGACAAGCCATGTGCCGAGGCTGCCGGCGGTGCCGGTGAGTTCCACCACGGCTGAGGGAATGTTGCGCGCATCCATCTCTCGGCTCACTTTCAACGGCACTGTGAAGTAGCGCTGCGCCACGTCACTGGAGGCCTGCGGGGCGGGCGAGTTGTCGGTGATCGGCTCATCGTTCTCAACTCTGGCGGCTGCGAACCGCATTGAGGGATCCTCCCGCTTGAAGCCCTGGATCATTTCGGCGCGAAAGCTCTCTTTGATCTTCTTGAGCAGCGCGGCGGTTTTCTCCGTCTGCTTCAGTATATTTTCGACGGCCGGCACGATGTCCTTGCCCGGCTTTTCGCCGAGGTCCATCAGGGCCCGGTTCCACACCGGCAGCCGTCCGGGGTTCTCCACTGCCCGCCTGGCTTCGCTGACAAGCGTATCTCCGGTCGCAAAACGCGATTCCAGCGTGGCCAGAGCCTGGCGCAGCGTGCCCTCGTGCTGGCAGGCTTCGTCGCGATTCACCAGATCACTGTTACCGTGCCATGCGACCATCTTGACCGTGAACGGCAGCTTCGCGTGCTTCAGTTCCGTACCCGTTAGCTTTTCCTTCTCAACCATCAGAGTGTCGGGAATAGCGACCACCTCCTCGTTCCTGGGGTCGCCGGGAACGTCACGCGCAAGGACCAGTTCCGAGCCAAACCAGTTCTCACTGTAGCTTTTAGTTTGTCCCTCTTTCATCCCCATGTGAGTTTCGACCGCAAACATGTCGGTCGCCAATTGGCCAATGAGCAGGACGACAACGCCGAAGTGCATTAGGTCCACGCCGATCTTCCGTCCAGTAGACACGAGAGGTTTCCAGCCCCTGGCCGCTGAACTGACCAACAGATCCGTCAGCAGGAGCGTCGCGCAGGCAATAAAAAACCACATCGGACTCCAGAGCAGCTTCCATGTCACCAAATACAGTGCGGCCATCACGATCAGATAGTGCGCCAGCAGCAGCGGAAGTCCGCCGGGTGGAAATTTGAATCGCCGGAGGTGCGCACCGGTCAGGTTGATGATGAGCAGCACGCCGAGTGTATAGCCGCCAGGATAAACGAGCACCCACCACGGATCGCCCGCCTCGCGGACGACGATCCATTGCTTGAACCACCGCGACTGCGCCATATACAGCCCCTCATTCACTTGGGCGATCGTCCCAAGGAATACGAGCACGGCACTCACAGCGAGGATCGCCACGGCGAGCCTCAGCGACGTAAAAAAGTTCAGCAGCGCGTGCAAAGGGTGAACGCGCGTCGTAATGG
>JBKKDI010000181.1:0-2735 GCA_046708645.1 Aestuariivirga sp. | reverse complement strand
ATGCTGCTGCGCGATTTCGCCGATACGCTGGCCTTGCGCGCTGTGTTGACGCCCGGCGCCATGATTGCCATCATCGGCGGCGGCTTTATCGGTCTTGAGCTGGCATCGAGTGCCGCCAAGCGCGGCTGCAAGGTGACGGTGATCGAAGCCTTGCCGCGCATCCTGCTGCGCGGCGTTCCCCAACAGATTGCCGATGTGGTTGCCGCTCGCCATGCGGAAGCCGGCGTCACCATCATTTCGAACGCGAAAATCGCGGCGATAGAAACCGATGCCATCACCCTCGCTGACGGCCGCCGCATCGAAGCAAGCGTCCTCATCGCCGGCATCGGCGCCGCGCCGGCCACCGGCCTCGGCGAGCAGGCAGGCCTGACCATGGAAAACGGAATCGCCTGCGACGATCGCATGCGCACCAGCGATCCCCATATCTACGCCGTAGGCGATTGCTGTTCCTTTCCCCACCCCGTCTTCGGCGGACGCCGCATGCGCCTTGAAGCCTGGCGCAGCGCCCAGGATCAGGCGGCCGTCGCTACGGAAAACATGGCTGGCGGCGACAAGCGCTTCGAGGCGGTGCCGTGGCTCTGGTCGGATCAATATGATCTCAACCTGCAGATCGCCGGCGTTCCCGAGGATGGCGCCCGCATCGTAACGCGGCCTCTCAAGGATGGTGCTTTCATTCTCTGCCACCTGAAGGACGACGGCACCCTGGTCGGCGCCAGCGGCGTAGGCAGAGGCAACACCATCGCCCGCGATATCAAGATGCTTGAACTTTTGATCGGCAAGCGGGCAAGACCCGCCGATTCAATACTCACCGATCCGGACGCGCAGCTCCGCACCCTATTGAAAGCTTAGTCCTCCTCACCCTGAGGTGCCCGGCGCAGCCGGGCCTCGAAGGGTCCTCTCAACACGTGTCGCGATGCTTCGAGGCTCGCTTCGCTCGTACCTCAGCATGAGGATTTGACCACAGGCTTTCCATTTGACACTTTTCCGAGCCCATCTCATTGTCGCGCATTCCCGAGCGGAGGATGGAGGTTGGCAGCATCGCTCTTGACGGCGGCGGAACGGCGGCGGCCCTGGCTGCTGCTGTCGCCAACGCTCGCCGCCCTCGTGGCCCTGATGATCGTCCCGATCATCGTCATGTTTGCCTATACCTTCTACACATTCCGGACGGCAGGCGTCGAAACGCCTGATTTCAACACCGGCAACTGGACGGAATTTTTCTCGGATTCCTACTATCACCGCTTCCTGTGGAAGACCTTCCGCATATCCGCCATCACCGCGATTCTGTGCGCGCTGATGGGTTATCCGCCCGCCTATTTTATTGCCATGAGCGGTTTCCGCCACAAGTGGCTATTGCTGCTCCTGCTGATCGTACCGTTCTGGATCTCCTTCACCATCCGCACCTTCTCGTGGATTCACATCCTGGGCGAGCAGGGCGCCATCAACGCCACACTCCAGGGCCTGGGTATAATCAGCGAGCCCTTGCCGCTGCTCTACAACGAAGGCTCGGTGATCATGGGCATGATCCATTTCCTGCTGCCCTATGTGATCCTCAACATCTATGTGAGTCTTGACGGTATTGACCGTAATTTGATTTCGGCCGCCCGCACCCTGGGCTGCACTGGCTGGCAAGCCTTCCGGGAGGTGACGCTTCCCCTGTCATTGCCCGGCCTTGGCGCGGGGCTGCTGCTGAGTTTTGTTCTCGCCGCCGGCACCTATGTCACGCCACAAATCCTGGGCGGGCGTGGCGATGCCCTGTTCGGCAATCTGATCTTCAGCACGATCATGCGGGAATTGAACTGGCCCATGGGCTCGACCCTCTCGATCGTGCTGCTGGTCCTGCTGGGCTTCCTTGCCGTGATCTACAGCCGCTACATGGGCCTTACCACCATCTTCAAGGGCTTGAGCCGATGAGCGGCGACGGCATATGGGGCTGGCGCGCCGTGCAATTGGTGACCGTGCTGGTCTACATCTTCATGTTCGCGCCGATTATCGCCGTGGTTATTCTCTCGTTCAACGCCTCGCGTTTCGGGGGCTTCCCGCTTACCGGCTTCAGCCTGCAATGGTATGGCAGGCTCATGGAGAACGAGGCCGTGGTCAGGGCCTTCACCACCTCCCTGTGGATCGGCACCCTCACCGCGGTCATCTGCACGGTGCTTGGCATCATGGCAGCGCTAGCGTTGGTGCGTTATGAATTTCCCGGCAAGCCGTGGGTCAATTCGCTGATCGTCGGCCCCGTGCTGGTGCCGGAAACGGTGTTGGGCGTCGGCCTCTTGCTCACCAACCGCTGGATCGGCTCGAAACCCAACTTCCTCCTGCTACTGTGCGGGCATGTCCTGCTGTCGCTGCCCTACGTGGTGCTCATCGTTCAGGCCCGTCTCATCGGCGTCAAGCGCGTCTATGAGGAGGCCGCCATGTCGCTGGGGGCGAGCCGCCTCGAGACCTTCCGCGAAATCACCCTGCCGCTCATCATGCCGGCGGTTTTTGCAGGCCTCTTGCTCGCCTTCACCATTTCGTTCGATAATGTGACAGCCAGCGTGTTCTGGCGCCCGGCGGGCGTCGAGACCATGCCGACGCAGATATTGTCCATGCTCAAGGTTTCGATAAGCCCGGAAGTCAACGCTTTGGGCACATTGATGATCCTCGTAACCGTTGGAGTTCCGCTCATCGGCGGCGTCACGTCGCGCCTCATGATGCAGCGGCGGCGTTGAACAACAAAAGGGAGAACAATATGAAAA
>JBKKDI010000180.1:0-2727 GCA_046708645.1 Aestuariivirga sp. | reverse complement strand
CGCCCCGCGACAGCAGTTCCACCACCCGGTTATGCTCAAAAATGTCGGCACCCCGCTTCCTTGCCGCAGCCGCGTAGGCATAAACTGCACCGTAGGTGTCGAGATGCCCCTCATTGATATCGTGGAGCCCGCCGAGGATGCCGCTTACGTCGATGATCGGGCACATTTCTTTGACCTCATCCGGCGTCACGAGCCGCGCCGTGTCGATGCCCATGGTCTGGAAGACCGGGTATGCGGACTTGAGCCATTCCCAGCGCTCGGGAGCGCTGGCGACATTGATCCCGCCAGTCATGTGAAGCCCGACGTTTTGGCCGGACTCAGCCTCGATCTCTTTGTAGAGCTTGATGGTGTAATCTTGCAGTGCAGCAATATTTGGGTCTGCATTGAGGGCATGAAATCCGCCCGCCGCATGCCAGCTTGAACCGGACGTTAGAACATTGCGCTCCATCAGGGCGACGTTTGTCCAACCAAGTTTTGTGAGATGATAGAGAACGGAACAGCCGACGACGCCTCCCCCTATTACAACGACCCGGTAATGCGACTTCATCACCCTTCTCCAACTAATGGCATTTTACGGCAACTTTAATGTTCAAATAGCGATTTGTCTATACACATATGTACAGTAGTGGCCGTTATTGACCTTGTTGGCTTCTAACCACAGTGTCGGATCAATTCATCGGAAGGATCTAAAATGCACCAAGGTGCCGGTAAATCGACCCCGAACCGTGTTTCAAAGGACGACTGGATCCGGACTGCCCTTGATACGCTGGTAAGCGACGGTATCGAAAATGTGAAGGTATTGCCGCTCTCGCATAAGCTGGATGTATCACGGTCAAGCTTTTACTGGTTCTTCAAGAGTCGGGAAGATATCCTTGACCAACTCCTGAAACATTGGAAAGAAACCAACACACGAGTGATTGTCGAGAGGGCGGCGCTTAAGTCCGCTACAGTTTCCCAAGGCATATTGCACTTGTTCGCTTGCTGGATCGACGAGAGTTTATTTGACCCACGACTCGATTTCGCAGTGCGTGAATGGGCACGACGATCCGGTCACGTGCGTCGGGCAGTCGATCTGGCAGACGACCTTCGGGTCGAGGCAATCAAAAGCATGTTCCTGCGTCACGGGTATCGGGATCGGGACGCTTTCATACGCGCCCGTGTGGTATACTTCATGCAGATTGGCTACTACTCACTAGATCTGGAAGAACCTTTGGACACCCGGCTTTCTTACGTCACTGAGTACTTGCGGGTATTCACAGGTCAGGAAGCGGATAAGCGGGACGTTTTATGGCTCGCGAAGGAAGTAAGGAAACGCTAGCTGCTTGAACCTCCACACTAGGGGTTTGGTGCACTTAAATCGATCTAACTTCTAGGGTTCCTGATTGCCTGTTCGTGCAGCCTCCCGAGTCGAGCTTCTGAACAGTATCGAGCAAATACCATCTAGTAGGGCTTGGCCACCGCTGCCGCCTGGACTGCCGGGTCGGAGGAATTCTGTGGACACATATGTACGGAAGGGATAGTACGGAAGGGATACTAGTGGGCGACAATCAAGAAGGGTGTGATGCCGGTGGTTTTCCAAGATCCCAGAAAACGCGAGTTCCTCAATGTCGAGGGTGCTGACCGACCGCTTGAGAGCCCTCTTTCCATTGATATCCTGAGGAAGGCGCGGTCGTGGCGAAAGCAGCGACTAGTTGACGCCGTCAACAAGCACGACTGTGCCGCTATCCTTCTCTACGACCCTGTGAATATACGTTACGCCCTTGATGTGTCGAACATGCAGCTATGGGCCACGCACAATGCCTTTCACTACGCACTCATTTTCGCCGATGGTTATGCCCTAGATTTCGAATTTATGGGTTGCGAGCATTTGGCGAAAAACCTCGAAACCGTCCAGGAAGTGCGTCCTGGCATCAGTTGGTTTTATTTCACCGCCGGACCAAAGGTGGAAGAGCGCTTAAGCCGGTGGGCAGATGAGATCGCTGATATTGTGCGCGAACACGGTGGCGGCAATACGAGGCTCGCTGTTGACAAGATGGAGCCCCTCGGCGTCGACGCCTTGCGGCAACGGGGCCTTACCCTCATTGAGGGTCAGCAGCTGACAGAACGTGCGCGATGCATAAAAAACGATGCTGAGATTGCACTTATGCGTTGGACGATCCGCGTGGCCGAGGCGGGAATGGCGCGAATGTACGAAAATTCGTCGCCGGGCAAAACGGAACAGGAGATTTGGGCCGAGCTTCACTATGAGAATATTCGTTCTGGCGGCGAATGGATCGAGACTAGGCTATTGTGCGCGGGGCCAAGAACCAATCCATGGTTTCAAGAATGCTCGAATTACAAATGCAAACAAGGGGACCTGCTATCCTTCGATACGGATATGATAGGCCCTTACGGCTATTGTGCCGACTTGTCCCGTTCCTGGCCGATTGGTCACGTGCCGATGGGCGATACCCAGAAATCCCTTTATTCCACCGCTCTGGATCAGATCCATCACAATCTTGCACTTCTGCGTTCTGGCCTCAGCTTCGCCGAATTTAACGAAAAGTCCTGGCGAATTCCAGATAAGTACGTGGCCAACCGTTATCCGGTTGCGGTCCATGGCGTTGGCCTAGCCGATGAGTTTCCTGCCGTCCCCCTGCATCCGGACTTTGACACGGGGTATGACGGGCTGTTCGAAGAGAACATGGTCGTATGTGTAGAAAGCTTAATTGGCGAGCAGAATGGGAG
>JBKKDI010000179.1:0-2841 GCA_046708645.1 Aestuariivirga sp. | reverse complement strand
GATATGGATGAACATGGCCGGCTGCTCAAGGCCGAGGTGAGGCGCGTGAAGCAGTTCGATCCAGCGCATTTCTTCCATGACGATCTCGCAGCCATCAATCAGTCCTTCTACCTTCACGAGTTCGTAGCGCAGGCGACGGCACACGGACTCCAGTATCTGGGCGATGCGGACTTTCCGTCGACGCAGGAAAGCCGGATGCCGCCGGATATCCGGGAGACGCTGGCTCAGTTGTCAGGCAATCCGGTGATGAAAGGGCAATATCTGGATTTTTTGAAATTCCGGCGCTTTTGCCAGTCGCTGCTTTGTCATGCGGAGTGCGCGCTGCAGCGAAGCCCGGGGCCGGCAAACATGCGGGAGTTTTTCGTGGGCGGCATCATCGAGGATGTGCCGGACCGGGACGACGAATGGCGGAGCCCGCGCGGAGCACGGCTGCGCAGCGGACATCCGGTGGCGAAGGCCGCGTTTTCCGCAATCCGGTTGCGGTGGCCGGGACGCTGGAATTTCGCGGGCCTGGCAGATGCCGTCATGAAAGAAACCGGTGGCCCGCGCGAAGCGGTGGAGGAAGTGCTTGCCAAAGTGCTCTGGGAGGCGCTCACGGTGGGAATGATCGACGCGTGGCCCGCGAAAGAATCGTTCCCGGTGAAGGTGTCGGAGAAGCCGGTCGCCAGCGCGCTCGCGCGTCATCTTCTGACGCGCGGAGATTCCGTCGTGACCCTGCTGCACGGCACGGCAGCCATCGGCGATGCCCTCGGGCGGCTGCTCATTTCTCTCCTCGATGGAACGCGGGACGCGGAAGCTCTGGTGAAGGACATCGCTGAGTCCGCCGTCATGGTTGAGCAGTCAGCCGACGCGGCGCAGCGGCTCACCCTCGCCCGGGAAAGCGTGACCAGCGGCCTTGAGCGGCTGGCGCAATTGGCGCTGCTGACGAGCTGAGCGTTACGCGGGAAAGTCGCGAAGGCCGTCCTTGAGATGGCGGACGGAAGTGTGGCCGTGATCTGTCAAAAGCGGGACAGCGGCCGCACTGCGTTCGCCGATGGTGCATAACACAACAATGTCGCCACCGGAGGGGATTTCGTGGAGCCGCCCGGGAAGGTCGGCGAACGGGATGACGTGAGTGGCGGCGGGCCACGGGCTGAGGCGGTGTTCCCACGATTCACGCACGTCGAGGAGGCACAGGCCCGGTGGAGGAGAGGAGAGGAGCTTTTGCAATTCCGCGTGGGAAATGGAGTGCTGATTTTGGTCAGGGAGAGTGCAGTTGAACTCAATGTCGGAGGGCGCGGTGATGGTGGGATTCTCACCACAGACGGCGCAGCGGGGATCGGGGCGCAGGCGCAGTTCGCGGAACTGCATGATGCGGGTGTCCACGTGAATCATTCTTCCAATGAGGGGCTGGCCGATGCCGGAGAGAAGCTTGATGGCTTCGGTTGCCTGGATCATGCCGACGAGCCCTGGCAGGACGCCGAGGACGCCGCCTTCGGCACAGGAGGGAATTGTGCACGGGGCCGGCGGAGTGGGAAAAAGGCAACGGTAGCAGGGGCCGCCGAGCGCGGGCGCAAAGACGGTGGCCTGACCTTCATAGCGGAAGATGCTGCCATAGACATTGGGGATTCGGAGGAGGACGGCGGTGTCGTTGCTGAGGTAGCGGGTTGGAAAATTGTCGCTGCCGTCGATGATGACGTCGCAGCCGGTGGCAAGGGCCATGGCATTGGAGGAGACGAAGCGGGTGCGATGCGCTTCGGCGCGGATGTCAGGGTAAATGGTGCGGAGTTTTTCCGCCGCGGCCTCCGCCTTGGGCCGGCCGATATCGGCGTCCGTGAAGAGCAGTTGCCGCTGCAGGTTGCTGAGATCGACGGTGTCGTCGTCCACGATGCGAATGGCGCCGGTGCCGGCCGCGGCGAGATACATCATCACCGGCGAGCCGAGGCCGCCGGCACCGATGCACAGAACGGTCGCGCGCCGGAGCTTCTCCTGGGCTTCCGCTCCGAACTCCGGGAGCGACAAGTGGCGAGCAAAACGGCGGAGCCCGTCGCCGGACTCCGCCGCTGCGGATGTGATAGTCTCTGGCGTCACGGCGAATCAGGCCGCCTTCTTTTTCGGCGCGGGCGCGCTGTCGGGGAGTTTTACCCCGCCGCCCGCCTTGCTGGCATCCTCAATGAGGGTTTTGAGTTCGGCAGACTGGCCGGCTTTGGCTTTCTCCGTTTCTCCGATATAATCGAAAGCGTCCGCGCCGGGCTTGATGGTAATCTTCGGATTGGTGGCGCCGCCATACACCGTCTTCAGATAGGGTTCGATGAAGCTCTTCACCGCGGTGACGGACTTTTCGTTTTCGAAGTTGCCCTCCACTTCTTTGACGAGGGCGACGATTTTGCCAGGAAGTTCCTCGTCGGCCATGATCTGGTCGGCGAGGCTCAGGAGCTGATCACCGGTAAAGGAGAACGTCGCGGTGTTTTCGCTCGTCTTTTTGAACACTTCGCTGGACGAAATGGTGCCGCTGACTTCGATGTCGCTCTTCAGGGAAATCCCTTTGATAAGCGGGCTGAGGGCGCCTTTGATGCCTGGCCATGCGGAGCGGGCCTGGGTCAGGCCCTGGGCGATCTCCGCTTCATCGACCTTCATCTCACCGGGCTTGGGGACTTCACCCTTCTTGATCGCGAGCTGACGCGCGGCGTTGAGGATGTTGCCGATGTCATCAAGCCCGGCCATGGTGATAATGGTGTTGCCGGCGGTGTCGTCCTTCATATCCATGAACCTTATCTCCGGAATGTCATCGAGCGGGACGGGGCTGTTGCCCGCAGCGGCCATGGCTTTCTTCAGGTCGGCCATTGCGCGCCAGTCCTTGGT
>JBKKDI010000178.1:0-3518 GCA_046708645.1 Aestuariivirga sp. | reverse complement strand
TAGAGGAGGTCTATGTCGCAATACCCGAGTTCTGATAAGGGCCAAAAACCGACATTGTAGCCCTCTCTTTGGCGTCGCTTCCCGTCGAAATGGAGGCTAACTTAGATCCGGCAGATTGGCGCAAATACTTCGCTGTCCGATGGCCTTCGTGATCAGGCAGACCTGGAACATCTTCTGGCAGCGCTGCATAAAGCGGGCGTGCCAATGGATGACAGCAACTCCAACACATAGGCCGGCTTGTAAAGTCTATGAGAGGTACCCTTGTGGAATCCGCGAGCGTTGAATATTTTGGCAACCGCTGATCAGGGAGTGGATGCTATATGACAACTAATCAAGTTCATTTAGGTGGGTGTCTCTGCGGCGACGTTCGGTATGAGGTAAGTGGACCATCGATTTGGAAATCCATCTGCTACTGCGAAAGTTGCACACGTAGTTGCGGTGGAATTGCCGTCGCCTGGGCAGGGTTCAAGAAATCCTGCTTTCATGTTTTGAAAGGCAGCATTCAATATTTCGAATCCACGCCTGGCATTAATCGCGGTTTTTGCAAACGCTGCGGTACAACTTTGACTTATCAGAAGGATCCGGAAGTGATTAAGGGGGCCCAAGATGATGTCTACATTACGGTGCGGACGCTTGACGATCCAAATGCCTATCCGCCGGACGAGCATGTCTTGTATGGCGAGCGCGTCAGTTGGTTGAGCGTCGATGACGATCTTCCCCATCATCACGGGGCGAGCGCCAAGTATTCCCATCTCCAGCTCTCGACGTTGACGGCCAAGAGTTAAATGCCGAAATCGGCCGCAGAGAGTACCCACCGAGAGAAATATGCTGTGCTTTACAAAGACAGATTATGGGTAGATCTAATGTATCGGCTACCGTTTCAGCGGCACGATTTTGAACGATGGTCAGAGGGATTGCTCAACAGGAGCTGACGCGGAGGGATGGCCATGAAGGCCGCGCGACTATTGCCCGAAGCAGCCAGCCTTCAACTCATGGAAATTGACGATCCCGTGCTACTGCCGGGATCAGTGATCGTGAGGTTGGAAGCGGCCTTCGCCTCGCACTTCATCACCAAATTGGTTGATGGGTCGGGCGGCTACACCACACCGCCACGCCCCTTCACGCCTGGCATGTATGCGGTAGGAATTGTGGAGGCCCACCATCATGATGTTGCGGGACCAAGCGTAGGAACCCGCGTTTACTGCGACGTTTTCTACGAACCACGATACCCGGGCAACGTGGGTGAACGTGCCTTTCTCGGCAACTTCGGACTGGGTCCCGGTTCTGACCGCCTTTTGGCCACGTGGCCCGATGGCGTGTATGCCGAGAAAATCTGTCTTCCAGCCGACTGTGTCATTCCCTTGGATTCTGCGGTGAGCGCAAGCGCCGCGGTGCTGAGCCGACTCGGATGGCTGGGCACGGCTTACGGAGCTTTCCGCAGAATTACCGTGCCTACGGGGGCAACCATAGCTGTAAATGGAGCTAGCGGTCTTCTCGGTTCGAGCGCGGTTACCGTCGCTTTGGCATTGGGTGCCAGCCAGATCTTTGCGCTCGGTCGACGAAAAAATGCACTCGATGCAGTTGCCGCGATTGACTCACGGATTGTTGCGGTGACATCTGTCGATGACATTGCGCCAGTTGACGTGGTTCTGTCGAGTGTTGACGGACCCGATAGTTCCTCGCTCGAGACGCTATTGCCCCGCCTCAAGCGAAGCGGCTCCCTGGTGATTGTAGGCGCTCCAAAGTCGCCATTTTCGGTTAGCGCGGGCTGGCTCATGGCATACGACATCACAATCCGAGGTTCACTATGGTTCGAGCGCAACCATATTCTGGAATTAATGCGATTGGCACGAGCCGGGCTCCTGCCGCTCTCGGCCTTCACCGCCCAAACATTTCCGCTATCCAATATCGCTGATGCACTGGAAGCCTCGAAGCACCGACCCAATCCGCTGCAGCACGTGGCCATTCTTTGCCACTGAGGGCCGGGTATGGCTTCGCCTTTGCGAACATAGCGAAATTCGACCCGGTCCACTGACATCAACAGCGTCAAGCGGCCGGAGCGATCCTGCCGCATCCTACTCTCGTCCTCGCTTGCGCTCGGGCGCTGCGCCGCTTACGTCAAGGGCATCAACTTAAGCACCAGATATATTTCCAGGCCTGGGTGAGATATGACCCGCCCAATAGTGAGCTCGCCAAAGAACAATTTCCGCAGCGCATTCGCGCGCTACTTGCCAACTAATTGCAGACAAATTGTTGAAACGTACATCAGGCGCTAAAGGCCACTAGCGGACTCATGCGGCGCATAGGGATGCTTCACCACACGCCGAAGTGTTGCGGCCGCTGGGTGATTCCCGGGAAAATCACGAAGCCGATGTTAAATCCGACATGCGACCTTCTCCTCCAAAGGCCCCCGAACTTTGAATTGGCCGCGCGAAGTGAAAATGTCCACACTTTCAAGGCAGTCAGCTGCTGACATTAACGTAACCTGACACGATGAGCTCACCCCGCGTGATCAACATCCTTTCCCATTAGAATCCAATCACCTTTGTCACTGGAGCCCGGAAATGGAATGAACGGTCGACTGGCCCAATCAGTGAAGCCGAAACGTTCATAGAGGCGATGGGCATCTTTGTTAGCGCTTTCTACCATAAGCGACAAACGGTTAGCACCGGAGCTGCGCGCAATCGCTTCAGCTTTGCTCAACATAGCGGTTCCTATCCGCTTTCCGCGAAATTCCCGATAAACCGAGGCTACCTGCAGATACCATGTTCCCTCCGCCACCGCCTCCAACTCAATCATCGGAGTATAGATATCCGGCAATTCGGAGATATCACCCGGATCATAAGGTTTCGCGATGTAGTACCCGTTCAAAGCGCCAGCAATCCGTCCGTCCAGTTCTGCGATCAGCCAGTTCTTAAAGTAAGTTGGGCTCTCCGTCTTGGTGCGAATACGATTGCGGCCTACTTCAAAATATGACTGTCCCGGTTCACTCATCGTACTCCAGTACCAGGAAGCAAGGCGGCGCGATGCAGCATCGAGGAGGGCCACAAGATGATCTGCGTCATTGATCGTCGCACCGCGAAATTTGAGGTTGATAGTCATGCAGTCCACATTATTCAGTGAGGCCAATATCCGGCTGACGTATAGCTGACTGAAATACAACATTAAAGATTGCACCTTGAAACGGAGGGTGCAATGTATTTTGGTTCAGATACTGCCGATACGGATGATATTTGTTGGTCCAGATATGCAGGTCGCGGGGCTCAGATAGGCCCCGCCAGCAGTCAGATAACGGGCCTACACCAGCGACCACTATTGAGGTCCGGTTTGTGTCAGTAGACGGTTGTTCGTTTTTGCAGAGTGTCGGCTGAACCGTAGATTACAGGCGAATTTCTAGAACGCGCAATCCGGCGCGTTGGGCCAAGAGCGGAACGCAATCGTAAGAAATGGCTACGCTTCCCCGAAGTATTTGGCCCTCGCGAGCCCGTCCGATGGCGCCTCAGGCCCGAGACCTGTAG
>JBKKDI010000177.1:0-2669 GCA_046708645.1 Aestuariivirga sp. | reverse complement strand
ACTCCTACCGCAAGTCACGGACATGAGCAGATGTATCTTTAACGTTCATGTGCCGCCACTCGGCACTGCGCTCGATACCTGCCCCAAGCTTGATCGCAATCTGCAAGTCGTTTACGAAATGGGCATGCCGGTTCAAACACATGCGGGGAGCCAGACGTTGCTGGATGTCATCAAGCAGCACCAGCCTATGCTCGGCCTGCACGGGCATATCCATGAGGGCCGCGCCAGGATCAATATCGGCAAGACCGTATGCATCAATCCCGGCAGTGTCTATCCGGAAGGGATATTGCAGGGTGCATTGATTACGTTGCAGGGAGGAACTGTGGCCTCGGCAAGCCTCACACAGGGGTGAACCGCAAGGCCGGGTAAAGCAGTGCTTAAAAACGGAGATCGGGCAAACTAGAATTGGGGAGGACAAACCATGTCGATATCGGATGTAACCGGTGAAAAGCGAATATTCCTGAGAAAGGCCTCGGGCCTCATCAGAACGGCGAGCGGAACCGACACATTCATTTACAATCTGGGTGTGGTCAGCATCGGGCTCGGCGTGGGTTCGATGCTTTTTTATGGACCGGCATTTTACCCGACCGGCAATTTGCTGTGGGGATGCCTCATTGCCGGCATCGCCATGGCCATGATCTCGTTCGGCTTTATCGCCTGGACCGTGACCCTACCGCGCTCCGGCGGAATCTACGTGTTTGGCTCGCGCATCCTGCCGCCCGCATTGGCGCTGACCATGAGTCTGGTCGAAATCTTCGCATGGCTCTTCTATTGCGCCATTGCCGCATATTGGATCGTCATCCTGGCCCTAGCGCCGATGTTTGCCGCGCTCGGTCTTCTGACCGGCAATGAAAGCTTCTCGGCAATTTCAACCTGGATGCTGCAACCATGGGCGACTTTCCTGGTCGGAGCGGCAATTCTGGTCCTTTCAGGCGTCATACTGTCGTTCGGCATGCGCTTCTATCTAGTGCTCAACAAATGGGTGTTCATCCTGGCAATGGCGAGCACGGTTTTGCTAATCGTGGTCCTCGCAATGAGCACACGGGAACAGTTCGTCGCCAATCTCAATGAGCTCGTCGGCCCGGCGATGGGCATTGCCGACCCCTATAACGCGATCATCGCGAGCGGCAAGGAGAAGGGCTGGGGCGAGGCGGGAACCAATTTGTGGCAAACCTTGCTGGTCTCCAACTGGGCATTCCTGCCACTGATCGGCGCCGCCTTCTCGATCGCCATTGGCGGCGAAATCAAGTCGGTCGAGAGATCGCAAACCTGGGGCATGCTGGGCGCTATCGTGATTGCCAGCGTTGCCTGGATCGTCACGATCTACCTGGCGCTCAAGGTGTTCGGCTTCGAATTTCTCGGCACCGCCGTCTTTAACTTCTTGATGGCCGACGGCGGGCTCACCACGCCGACCGACCCGGCCGTGACGCTGCTCACCGGAATTCTGACGAAGTCGCCGGTAATCACCATACTCGCCTCCCTCGGCTTCGCATTGTGGATGTGGATGTGGATTCCGGCCATGCACACATTCGGCGTGCGCGCCATCGTCGCCTGGGCCTTCGACCGCGTGGCGCCGGCGCCGATCGCCAAGATATCGGAAACTTACCACACCCCGATCGTGGCGATCGTGATTACGGCCATCGTCAATGTCATCTTCATGGCGTTGTTCGTGTTCTCACCGTATTTCTCGAAAATCGTCATCCTCATCGAGGCGGCGGTTCTTGCTTGGTCGGTGATCCTCGGCGCAGGCATTTTCTTCCCGTATTTGCGTCCGCAGATCTACGAGAAGTCGCCAATCTCCAATCGCAAGATATTCGGCCTGCCGATGATGACAGTGGCCTGCTTCCTTGGCTTCGTGGGGTCGCAGTTCTACTTCTGGCTGCTGTTCCTCGATGCCAACGCGGCCGGCCATGATCCCACCCAGGTTATGATCGTCGTAGGCGTGTTCGTGCTGGGTCTTGCCTTTTACTACGTCATGAAGATGATCCGAAAATCGCAGGGTGTCGACGTTACACTGGCCTTCAAGGAGATTCCGATCGAGTGACGGTCGGAATTTTCCGAGGCAGATAAGCGCGGCCGGGAGCGGGTTTTCCAGCTTGCGGCCCGCGTTAGCAATGGTGGCGGCAAGTACCGGTAATTCCCGGTGGATGTGCATCAGATGACGTATGAACAAGGTCTCAATCTCGAATTCGTCGACGAGGCGCTGAAGTTGGTGCGCGACGCCGAGGCCCAGGGCATCAGATTGCGAATTCTCGGCTCGATCGCCTACCGGCTCCAGTGCCCCAACAATCTGCATCTTTTCCAGGATATGAAGCGGGTCTTGACCGATGTCGATTTCGGCGCTGAAAAAAAGCAAAACAGGGCGATCCGCCAATTTCTCTCGGCCCGCGGTTACGTTCCCGACGATGGCGTCTACATGGCGTCGGAAGGGTCGCGTCACATCTATCTTCACAAGGACACTAAGCTCAATGTCGACGTCTTCGCCGATGAGCTCAATTTTTGTCACAAGGTGCCGTTCAAGGGCAGGCTCGGCTTCGATTCACCCACCATCTGCAATACCGACCTGCTGCTCGAGAAAATGCAGATCGTCGAGATCAATTTGAAAGATTTCAAGGACACGATCGTGCTCATGCTTGAGCATCCCCTGTCGCATCAGAAGCCCGGGCACA
>JBKKDI010000176.1:0-2663 GCA_046708645.1 Aestuariivirga sp. | reverse complement strand
TTCTAGAGCTTTGTACCATGGCGTATCGCCATGTATGTCATTGAAAAGTTTTGTAATATCGACAAATTCAAGCGCAATAGTTACGTTGCCTCCCTCGACGCGGAGCAAGGGGTAGACCCAACACTCGGGTCACCAACGGCCATTTGAACCATACAATCGTCCGCTGTTGCCCAATTACGGGCGTTGTCCTGTTCGCTAAACAGCTGTTTTTCGGCACGCCGACAACAGTAAGTGAAACGCCGGCCACGACAGCGTAAAAGATATACGGAAAACCATGTCGCCATGGACTATCATACGGAAACCTTGAATTATAGGTTTCCCGCCTATGCTAATCGGTTACATGCGCGTCTCGTCCGAGTCCGAGCGATGTATTCGTTGTTTGGAAGCTGGATCGGCTGGGCAGATCGCTGTCACATCTTCTATCCACGTTGATCGAAACCTTCGCTCGGATCGGCAGATATGACTCTACCGGATCCGTGACCGTATGACAGACGGGGTCGGGGCCGCGGACGATCAGTGGACATTGGCACCCGAAGATCACACCTTGGTGATGTCCAAGCATGGCGGAACGCGGCTTGGCTTCGCCATCCTCCTGGCCTTCTTTCGTGATCGCGGCCGATTTCCACAGCATAAGTCCGAAGTCGATCTGGATGGGGTTGCTGCACTGAGCCGACAGCTTCACGTGCCGGTTCCCGTGGATGGGGAGGAATTCCTTGCTGGGCGCACCGCCAGACGCCTTCGTGCTGAGATTCGCGTTCGATTCGGCTTCCGGGAAGCGACCGTTGCCGACGCCGACACGCTGATTGAGTGGCTTCGAGATCACGCCGCTTCCGAGGCCGGCGGCGAGATTGAGGCGATGGTCGAACGATTGGAAGCGCGATGCCGTGAGCTGGCGATTGAGCCACCCACTGCCGAACGCGTGGAGCGGATTGTACGTGCGGCACTTCGTGCGCACGAGGAACAGTTCCACGCTGATGTTTACGGTCGGTTGTCGCGGGTGGTTCGTGAACGCCTTGACGAGCTGCTGGGGCCTGCCAAGGGCGAAGGCGATCGCTCGGGAGCTGAGGGCATTCCCGGCAGCGCACCCGCTGTGCTCTTGAAATTGCGTGGCAATCCAGGGCGACCCAGCCTCGCCAGCATGCAGGAGGAATTGACGAAACTGGGACTGATCCGCCGCATGGACCTTCCGGCCGATTTGTTCGATCACGCTTCGCCACGGGATCTGGAGCGCTGCCGGCGGCGGGTAGCAGTCGAGGCACCGCATGAACTCCGCCGGCATCCGGATCCCGCGCGGATCACCTGGCTGGCCGTCTTTGTCTATCTGCGGGCGCGCAGCCTGACCGACGATTTGGTCGACCTGTTGATCGAGACGATCCACCACATTGGTGCCCGCGCCGAGCGCAAGGTCGAACGTGAACTGCTCGATGACCTCAAGCGCGTCACCGGCAAGCAGAATCTGCTGTTCGAACTGGCCGATGCCACACTGGCCCAGCCGGACGGCGTTGTGCGCGATGTGATCTTTCCGGTAGTTGGCGAACAGACCTTGCACGATCTGGTCAAGGAGTGGAAAGCCACCGGGCCGACCTACCGCACCACTTTGCGCACCGTAATCCGCAACTCTTACCGGGGACACTACCGGCGCATGGTACCCAAACTCCTGTCTGCCGTGGAATTCCGTTCCAATAACGAACGCCATCGCCCGGTCATGCAGGCGCTGGAACTGGTGAAACGCTTTGCCGACACCAAGGTACGCACCTTCCCGGCGGACGAGGAGGTGCCGCTCGATGGCGTCATGCGTGGCCTGTGGCGCGACGCCGTGGTGGAGAAGGATGCCGCCGGCCGTGATCGCATCAATCGCGTCACCTACGAGGTGGCCGTGCTGGAAGCCCTGCGGGAGCAACTACGCTGCAAGGAAATCTGGGTCGTCGGCGCCAATCGTTATCGCAACCCTGATGAAGACCTACCGGCCGATTTCGAGGCGAACCGCGACGAATGCTACAGGGCATTGGATCTCCCGCTCGATGCGGACCGTTTCATCACCCAGTTGCAGGTCGAGATGCGCGAGGCGCTGGGTACCCTGGATGGTGGCCTGAAGAAAGATCCTTACGTCCGCATCGGCCCCAAGGGCGGCGGCTGGATCACGCTGACCGCTGGACGCGCAGCCCGATCCGCCCAACCTGACGGCGTTCAGGGCCGAACTCAATGCAACTTGGCCGATGACCAGCCTGCTCGACATGATCAAAGAAACCGATCTTCGGCTGGGCTTCACCGACGTGCTGAGAAGTCCGACCACCTACGAAATGCTGGAGCGGTCGGTGCTGCAACCGCGCTTGCTGCTCTGCCTGCATGGGATCGGGACCAATGCCGGACTGCAACGTATGGTGGGCTTGGAGTCCGGCATGACGGCCAAGGATTTGGCTTATGTCCGGCGCCGCTATATCAGCGTCGATGCGCTGCGCCGGGCGATTGCGATCGTCGCCGACGGCACGCTGCAGACCCGAAATCCTACAATCTGGGGGTCTGGCACGACAGCCTGTGCGTCCGATTCCAAGCACTTCGGCGCCTGGGACCAGAACCTCACCACGCAATGGCACATTCGCTACGGCGGACGCGGCATCATGATCTACTGGCATGTCGAGCGGAACTCGCTGTGCATTCATTCG
>JBKKDI010000175.1:0-5522 GCA_046708645.1 Aestuariivirga sp. | reverse complement strand
GGCCGTGAGAGCTTGGCAGCGCCATAGGTCAGGCGATCTTGCGGGTTTCCCGCCGCTTGACGTGGCTAAGGAGTGCCGCCAGCGCCGCCGGTGTCATGCCGTCGATGCGCGCGGCCTGTCCGAGAGTGGCGGGATTGATGCGCGCAAGTTTTTGCCGGAGCTCCGCTGAAAGACTCGGGATCGTCCCGTAGTCGAGGCTCGTGGGGAGCGTAAGCTGCTCTTCTTTCCGAAGAGCGACGATGTCGGCTTCCTGCCTGTGGATGTAACCCGAATACAGAGCGTCGGCCTCCAGCGAGGCGATGGCAAACGCCGGGAGGTCGCCAAGCTGCGGCCAGATGGTTTTAACCCGGTCAAGCCCCACCTCCGGCACGGCGATGAGATCGCGGGCGGTTCGCCGCTGGCCGTCCTGGTTGACGCGCAATCCCAGTTTCTGGGCTTGCGAAGGAGAGAGGGAGAGCTCAAGCCCCAGCGCTCTCGCCTGCTCGATCGTCTTCTTGCGTCCAAGAAAACGGCCGGCGCGAACCGGGCCCACAATCCCCAGGGCCATGCCAACGGGCGTCAGTCGTTCGTCGGCATTGTCGGCGCGTAGCGTCAGGCGATACTCGGCCCGCGAGGTGAACATACGGTAGGGCTCGGATACGCCCCGCGTCACCAGATCGTCGATCATCACGCCAAGATAGCCTTGGCTACGGTCGAAGACCGCTGGGGTTTGCTGGCCTGCTTTCCGTGCCGCGTTCAGCCCAGCCACGAGACCCTGGGCCGCGGCTTCTTCATATCCAGTGGTGCCATTGATCTGGCCGGCAAGAAACAGGTTCGGCAGTGCCTTGACCTCAAGCGAAGCGTCGAGCTCGCGGGGATCGATATAGTCATACTCGATGGCATAGCCTGGCCTGAGTATGATCGCGTCCTCAAGCCCCGGAATGGTGCGGATGAATTCGGACTGAATATCTTCCGGCAGCGATGTCGAAATGCCATTGGGATAGACCGTGTGATCGTCGAGCCCTTCCGGCTCCAGAAAAATCTGGTGCGAGGACCTGTCGCGGAAGCGGTTGATCTTGTCCTCGATCGACGGGCAGTAGCGCGGGCCCACACCCTCGATCTGCCCCGAATACATGGGCGACCTGTGCATGTTGGCGGCAATCACCCGGTGAGTCGCTTCCGTCGTGTGGGTGATGAAGCAGGAGACCTGCGGCGTGGTGATACGGTCCGTCAGCAGGGAGAATGGCACCGGCTCCCTATCGCCCGGTTGTTCTTCGAGGCGATCCCACACAATGCTTCGGCCATCGAGCCGCGCCGGTGTCCCGGTCTTCAATCGGCCGAGCGCCAGGCCCGCCGCCGACAATTGCGCGGAAAGGCCATATGCCGGCGCTTCGCCCATGCGGCCAGCGGGAATCTGGCGCTCGCCAATGTGAATCAGCCCATTGAGAAAGGTGCCCGTTGTGAGGACGACGGCACCGGCGGCGAAACGGCGGCCGTCTTCCGTTTCAATGCCCATGGCACGGGCGCCATCCATGATGAGGGAAAGTACCGCACCCTCGACGATCTCAAGCCGGGATTGAATCCGCACCGCCGCCTGCATGGCCTGCCGATAAAGTTTTCTATCGGCCTGGGCGCGAGGCCCGCGGACCGCGGGGCCCTTGGAGCGATTCAACAGCCGGAACTGGATACCCGCCTGATCGGCGATGTGGCCCATCAGTCCGTCGAGCGCATCGATCTCCCTTACGAGATGCCCTTTGCCAAGCCCGCCGATGGCGGGGTTGCAGGACATTTCGCCGACGGTACTAAATTTATGGGTGATCAGAGCGGTTCTGGCACCGGCGCGCGCCGCGGCGCTCGCTGCCTCGACACCCGCGTGCCCGCCACCCACAACGATCACATCATAGTTGGTTCTCATAGTGCGATCTTTAGTGCAGCACGATCACCCGGTCAAAGGCCGCGGTTTCACGTGAAACATGCGGGGATCATTTGCCGATACAGAACTCGCTGAAGATCGCCGTTAGCAAATCTTCAACATCGATCCGCCCGGTAATCCGTCCCAGAGAATGGGCGGCCCTACGAAGATCTTCAGCCACAAGTTCGAGTTGCGGAGGCCCATGCAAGAGAGATTCGTTAAGATACCGAATCGATTCCATGACCGCTTGTTTTTGCCTGTCCCGCACAATCACCGGATCACCGTACCGGCCATACTTTTCGCGGATCAGCCCTCCCAGCTCGGCAATCATCTCCGGTACACCCGCGCCGCTTCGCGCCGATATGAGGACAAGGGTTGACTCTGGCGGTGGAGAATCCGTCCCGATCAAGTCCATCTTGTTCAGTACACGGAGTGCCGGTGCCGCTTCACTCCACGGCCTGTCGCTGCCCGCGACATCCGGCGAACTTATCCAGATGACGAGGTCAGCCTCCTCGAGTTCCCGATGCGTCCTGGCAATACCGATGGTTTCGATCTCGTCAGGCGAATCGTCCCGGAGGCCCGCCGTATCCGTCAGCACGACCGCAAGGCCGGCGATCTCCACCGACACTTCAATTACGTCGCGTGTGGTGCCGGGATGTTTAGACACAATCGCCGCCTCGCGCTTGGCCAGCGCATTCAACAGGCTTGACTTGCCGGTATTCGGCAAGCCGGCCAGCACTACCTTGATGCCGTTGCGGATTGCGGCGGCCTGGCTGGCCGTTTCAAGGGCCGAAGCCATGTCCCCGGCAAGCGCCATGACATCGCTTCGAACATTGCCGCGCGCGGCCTCGGCTACCCCTTCTTCCTCGACAAAATCAACGGCGGCCTCAACGCGCGCCAGAATCGTGAGCAGTTTCAGCCGCCATTCCTCATAGACCGAACTCGCACCGCCCATCAGATGATGCACCGCCTGTTGACGTTGCCGGCTGGTGCGGGCGTTCAGCAGATCGGCCAAACCTTCCGCCTCCACCAGGTCCATCCGGCCATTGGCGAAGGCGCGCCGCGTAAACTCTCCCGGTTCCGCCGGACGCAATCCCCTAATATTGTTGAAGGCGGTGAACAGTCCCGAGATCACCGCAGCGCTTCCGTGCACATGGAACTCGGCCACATCCTCTCCCGTTGCCGAATTGGGACCCGGTAGCCAAAGCACCACCGCCCTATCGAGCAACTCTCCCCCATCCGGGTCGCGTATCTTCCTAACCACGGCGCGGCGGGGCGCGGGCAGACCGCCGGTCGCCGCGGTCACCACCTGACGGGCCCCCGCCCCGCTGACACGGACCACGGCGATACCGGCCTTACCGGCACTGCTCGAAACCGCATATATCGTGTCTGAACTCGTCATTCCGGAGTCGAATCGATTCGCTTTGCTTGTGGTGCTGGCGTTGAATCCTGCCGATTATACCCTAGGTTCTACTGACCCATGACCGCAAATCTCCTCGCAACGGAAACCAGCCCCTATCTCCTTCAGCACAAGGACAATCCCGTCCATTGGATGGCCTGGTCGCCGCTCGCCTTCGAGCGGGCCAAGACCGAGGATAAACCGGTTCTTCTCTCCGTCGGCTATGCCGCCTGCCATTGGTGCCATGTGATGGCCCATGAGAGTTTCGAGGACCAGCAAATCGCCGGCCTGATGAATGCGAATTTCATCAACATCAAGGTCGACCGGGAAGAACGTCCCGATGTCGACAAGGTTTATATGACGGCCCTCCATGCCCTCGGTGAACAGGGCGGCTGGCCCCTCACCATGTTCCTCGGTGCCGATGGCAGGCCCTTTTGGGGTGGCACCTACTTTCCTCCCGAATCGAAGTATGGCCGGCCCGGCTTCAAGCACATCTTGACTGAAATATCGCGCCTTTGGAAAGTCGAAAGGCACAAGATCGAAAGCAGCTCTGCCGCGATTATTTCAGCCCTACGGGCCGAGCCTACCGGCACTCGGACCAGCGAGATCACCGGCCAGCAGATAGAACAGGCGGCTGACGTGATCCTGATTGCCGTCGATCCCCGGCTGGGCGGCCTCAAGGGGGCTCCCAAATTCCCCCAGGCTCCCATTTTCGATTTTCTATGGGCCGCATCCCTTCACCCCCACCATGCCGGCCGTGCGGCGGCGGTCGCCACCACCCTCACCCAAATTTCTCAAGGTGGGATCTACGATCATCTCGGCGGCGGCATCGCCCGCTACTCCGTCGCTGCCCACTGGCTTGTCCCGCCTTTCGAGAAGATGCTCTACGACAACGCCCAGTACGTGTCCCTTCTCACCAGGGTATGGCTGAAAGCCCGCGACCCGCTGTTCCGCATCCGAATCGATGAAACCCTCGCCTTCATTCTCTCGGAAATGACGACGCCGGAGGGCGTCTTCGCGTCAAGCTACGATGCCGACTCCGAGGACGAGGAAGGCAAATACTATGTTTGGAGCAAGAAGGAAATTGATCAACTTCTCGGTTCCAGCGCCGCAGTGTTTTGCAGGCGCTATGGCGTGACAGCGGAAGGAAACTGGGAGGGCCACAATATCCTCAACCGGTCGCGCGATCCAGCGCTACTGGATTCAGAGATCGAAGCTCAACTCGCCGCCGCGCGGAAACTTCTTCTGCAGGCCCGGCGAACCCGCGTGCCACCCGGCTTCGACAACAAGGTTCTCGCCGACTGGAATGGCCTGATGATCGCCGCCATCGCCGAAGCCGCCTTTGTGTTTCAAAGGAGCGCCTGGGCCAGCTCCGCCCAAAACGCCATGGCCCGTCTCATGAACATTCACTGGCGTGGCGGCAGGCTCATGCACTCGTCCAAAAACGGCGATGCCCGCCATGAGGCGACATCGGACGATTATGCCAATCTCATTACCGCCTGCCGTGCGCTCCATCTCCTGACCGGCGATGGCACTCACATCGCGACAGCGGTCCGCCTCGCCACGGCGCTTTTCGAAAATCACTGGGATGATAAAAGGGGCGGCTATCTTTTCGCCTCCCGCCGCGTAACTGAACTTCCGGTCCAGACCCGCACCATCCACGATGACGCCACGCCCAACGCCAATGGCGTCATGATCGGCAATCTCGTCGCTCTCCACCATTACACGGGATCGCCGGACTACCTGAAGCAGGCTGAACAGGTGTGCGAGTGTTTCGCCGCGGACGTCGAGGGCAATCCGTTTGCCGCCCCCACCTATCTCAAGAATAGCCGCTATCTACGGGACCCCGTGCAAATCGTGGCAACCGGGGAAGTTTCCATCGGGCTTTTGCTTGCGGCCATGAGCCGCACCGGACTCGACGCCGTTGTGCACAGAGTTGTCACGGCAGATGATCTGCCTACGGAACATCCGGTCCAGCTAAAATTCATAGGCGGTATGCCTCCGGCGATTTTTGTCTGCCGTGGAATGACCTGCGCCGCACCGGCCCGGAACGACGCCGAGCTCAACGATGCGTTCGCTATACTATCTCTCCATGACTGGGCTTGAGCCGGTCAGGCGTTCATTGAGTCGAAGAAATCGTTGTTGGTCTTGGTCTGCCGGAGCTTGTCGAGCAAAAACTCGATGGCATCGACGGTGCCCATCGGATTGAGAATGCGCCGCAGCACATAGGTC
>JBKKDI010000174.1:0-6870 GCA_046708645.1 Aestuariivirga sp. | reverse complement strand
AGCGCAGGCTAGGGACGCCAGAGTGGCTACGGCGAAGCTGGTGCTGACGACATCACCGGTTTGAAAGAGCGCCCCAAACATTGTTTGTCTCCTAAACTTGCGAGCGTATGTGCGGTGAGCGACCGTAAAGCGCCACCATTGGTAGAATGAGGAGGCCGAAAATGAATTGCTGCCATTCGTATTTGAGTCCAATGCCGATAAGAAAAGAACTGAGGATTTGCAGCACGAGTACACCGATTACGGTAAAGCCATAGCCGCCATAGCCGCCCGACAGCGACGTGCCGCCGATGACTACCGCTGCAAGCGTAGTGAACAAATAGGGGTCACCTACCCCGATGAAGCCACCCCCGCTCCAACCAAGCAGTAGTGAACCGGTCAAAGCTGCAAAGACGCCGCTTATAATATAGGCAAGTGTCCAGTATCTGAATTCCGATATACCGATCAGTCGAGCAGACCGCCGGTTGCCGCCAAGCGCGTAGAGATAGCGTCCATATGCCGTGTAGCGCAGTGCCACCGTGACGACGATCGACAGCACGATCCAGATTAATATCGTCGGTGGTACGCTAAGACCGAAGGTCACCCCGTTCATCGCGGCAAGATTCTGCAGCCAGGGCGGCACGGTGCCGAAAACGTTGCCACTGAAGGCCGAGCCGATGGAGGTGAGAATTTGAACAAAGCCGGCGACCGCGAAACCCATGCCGAGGGTAAGGATGAGGGCTTGGCCCTGCAGTTTATAGGAGAGCACGCCGTTTAGCAGTCCAACACCGCCACCGGCAATAAGCACAAGAACAAATGCAAACCAGGGTGGTACTCCCAGACTAATGAGATACATAAGCCCAATATTCGACGCCCCGATCACGAAGGGGATCGACAAATCAAGGCCGCCCATCAGCGCCACTAGCGTTTGACCCACGCAGGCAATACCGAGGAAGGAGGCAAAAAGCAGAATTGCTTTTATATTGGCACCCGAGAGAAAACCTTCAATGGTGAACGAGCTAATGACGATCAGTGCCACAAGAACAATGAGGCCAATGAAGGCGCTTCGGCCGTGGACGAAAACGCCGCTCACCTTGAATGCGAAGACGAGAATAACTTCAAGTACGAGGAGCGCGACGAGATTGCCAAGTGTTCGAAACTCTGGAACTGTCGCAGCGACTATGAGGTAGGCCAGCAAAAGCAGCACCATGGCGATAATCAGGATGCGATTTCTGACCCAGATATTGCGGCCGCTGGTGACACCCACCGTATCGACATCCTGTCCCACGGCGGCCGTCGGAGTGCGGCTTTCGAGACTCACCGCGATGTAATTGGCGATCCAGAAAACGACGGCGACCGACAATGCGGTGTAAAGCAATACCTGCTGCGCCGGTAAACCCTGATCGAATCCCAAGCCGAAGCCGATACCGCCGATGATCAATGCGATGGCGAGATTAAGCACAACGAGGAACAACGAGCGCGGCATGAATGCGAAGCCCGATTCTTCCCGCCGAGGACGAAGTTCATTCATGGCTTGGCGCCTTCCAACATGGGGGCGCTGGGCAGGCTGTAGATTGCGACTACCGCCAGCAGCAACACGATAAGGCCCCCAACCACTGCATGGCCGAAGACACCGAAGCGCAGGGCTTCCGCTTCGACAGTAACGACGCGCGCTACCAAGGTGATTGCCGCAAGACTCGTCATAACCACGAGGATGATCTTCAGCATAGGCGACAGCGTGAACGTAAGCGCACTGGCATCAGCGGATACCGGCAGGAAAAGATAACGCGCCCCCAGATCGGCACCAGGCGCAGGCAACACGGGCGCCGCCGCAAGATAAGTTTCCACGGTGCTCACTTGGAGCATGACGCCCACCACAATGGTGGCCAGCACGATGAATGCCCCATAGGGCGTAACAAAATGAATGTGGCGCCCGACAATCGGCACCAGCAAGGTGAGCAGCAGCGACAACACCAGAATGACGCCGTAAAACAGTTGCGTGACAAAAGCCTGCACAGCACCGAAGCTGAAAGTGGCGAGTACATAGCCGATTAGGAAGAGGTTAATGGCGCCGAGTAGCGCACCGGTGACGCTGCCACGTCCCCCAGAGAGACTCACGCCACCCAACACCACTGCTGTTATCGCCGTGAGCGACATTGTAGTGCCCTGGGTGGGATCGCCGGACGAGATGAGGGCAGTGTAGCAGATAGCGCCGAGGCCCACGAAGATTCCTGATATGATATGGGCGCCGACGCGCACGACATTGGTCCGAACGCCGCTCGTGTAGGCGGCGCGTTCGTCGTACCCCATTATACGCAGATGCTTATAGAATGGCGACAGCGTGAAGATTAGCCATCCGCTCGTAGCAAGGATAAGAATCAGCAGAATAGGAGAGAAGATAGTAACACCGAGGCCCCAGGTCGACATCCACTCTGGCGCAACGCCGCCGGGGCGCGGCATTATCACCAGGTTGATTCCGGTCAACGCGAGGAACCCTGACAGCGCAACGATGATTGGCTGTACCCGGACGACAATGATCACGAGAGCAAACAGAAGCTGGTATAAGATGCCGATTCCAAGTGCTACGACGAACACAGCGAGCGGCGAAGTTGCGATGCCGAGGCCGTTTAGCGTAACAATCGAAACGTTAATGAAGGCAAGCAGCGGGCCGACTGCGAGATCTACGGTCCCTCGGCCGGCTATTGCGACAGCCATCAGCGCATAGGTGGCGAGAATCAGTGGGGCAGAGACGATAATGGCGCTTCCGAATCCTGACAGAGACACAAGACTCGGCCCCCGGATTACCGCAATCACCAAAAGAATGGCGAGCAGTAGAATCGGGATGAGCAGGTAGGTGTTGTGACCACCCCTACTTTCCGACATGACAACTCACTGTTTTCATCCCGCGTCGGCCTGCTCAGTTAAAGTTCAACGACCCGGCGACCGCTTGCCGGTCGCTCGCGGCTGGAAGAACGGAGTTCGCCCAGGCTGGTGCGCGCTCCGGCCTGGCCGCGGCGGTCGGGATCGTTCGCCAGGATCTTCTTAAGTATTGGGGTGATGACCTCTTTGAATTTTACCGGGTCTTCGGAGGTCGGAAAGTGCCCGCCACCGAAGATCACGCACTCTGAGTTCTTCACCTTCTCTGCCGTGCGCTCCGTCATCTCGGGTGTGCACGCGAAATCATACTCGCCGGTAAGAAAGTAGATGGGCACCTTTCCGGAAATCTTCTGCGCCTGATCGCGGAAATCCGAATCGACGCTGTAGAAGTACAAATCACCCTTGAAGATACCTGGACCGCCCTGCGCATAGTACCACCAGGTCTCCCAGCGGTATTCGTCGGGCGAGTTCGGCGACATGAGGCCGAACACCGATGTCGCTACCACTTCGCCGCCATGGATATGCGGGTGATGCAGCGGTTCGATCCACCAGCCTGGCGAATAATCGCAAGCCTCTAAGGCGATGAACGCTTGGAATTCGTGTTCATAGCGGAGTGCCAGGGCTAGGCATACATTACCACCCATCGACTGTCCCATAATGACCGGCTTTTTCAATTCCAGCGCATGGCAGAAGGCGACAATGAAGTCGGCGTAGAACTTGGTGGTGAGCTTGTATTCGTCTTCCTTAAGGTAGAAATCGGAGGGTGGAAGCGATTTGCCATGCCACGGCATGTCAAAGGCGATGACCCGGAAATTCGCCGCGATGTCAGAATCGCAAAGCTGGTGCCGATACTGACGGCCGTCCGTTCCCGCAGTGTGCAGGCAGACTAGCGGAATGCCGTCCCCGTGTTCTTCGTAGTAAGTTCGATAGGTCTTACCTTCGCACTGAATGTAAACATATCTTCCGACAATCGGATCGTGGCTGTTCATGCGATGAGCTCCTTTGCCGGCCGTTAAACTTTGCGCATTAGCGAGAGCATGCGCGTCAAAGCGCGCAAATTTTGCCAGAACGGCAGAGTGTTGCCCTCGATGATAAGTTGCTTGTGCAGAGGATGAGCCATTGCCCAAATGTCATTGAACATAGGCGGCGGGATTTCTTGCGCGAATTTGGCCCATGCGCTGCTCGGTGCTTTGAGACCGAAATCGTAGCCCAGGTCGTTGGGCGTCAGGCCCTCGGAGATCCGTTGGATCTTGCCCTTGTAAATCTCAACGAGATATTCGATTTCGTCGACACCCAAAACGAAGCGGGCCGTAAAAAAACGACCAATTACCGGCAGGATGCGATCATCATTGACTTGGCGCGCCCAGCGTTCGATCCATTCAAGATCGAAGCTTTTTCGGCTGGCGTATCGGTTCATTATTTCCTCCTGTCGGTAGAGCGCATGTCAGATTTACTTCACGTAGGCAGTGGTTTCTTGGCAGGTCCGTACCGAGCTACGAATGACGTGCTTTCGATTGTTGCAGGTAAAGCAGCAGCGGAAAAGACGTCCAAGCCCGCATTTTCGGGGATGGCGAGCCGGTCGGTCATGATAGCGTAAAGGGTAAAGACATATCGATGCGCCCGATCGGGCGGCCAGGGACCACCATAGCCGCGCCCGAAGCCGGGAATTTTAAAAGTCACGAAATCGCTGTCGAGCTCGCGAGCGCCGTTTGGCATCAGTGCGCCCTGGCTGGCGCCCTCCGGTAGGTCGCGGACATGGGCCGGAATATCAAAAACCAACCAATGCGCGAAGGCGCGCGGAAAGTTGAATTCAGGTGGTAGATCCGGATCGGTGACGGCGAGCGCGAAACTTTTCGTTCCCTCAGGCACGCCTGACCACACCAACCGAGGCGAAATGCGACTTTCTTCAGCAAAGCGATCAGGAATGATTGATCCTGAGGGGATGTCGGGAGCCCAGAGGGTGAATTTGCCCACATCGGCCGCTTCAGGCTTCGATGATGGTGATCGCAACGGGCGGGGCAATGGGCGACCGTTGTCGTACTGCGGGGTTGAGGGGTGCAGTTCGATAACATCATCATCCACGTGGCTTGGTGCTTCACCTGGCAAAGCTGCGCGGGCACGCCGCCCGAACATTGCATTAAGGATCACATGGCTGTCAAAAGGCGGCAGAAAATCCGAGGATATGACGCCGTTACGGAACACCAGCACACGACTGCAGAGGTTCAGGAACTCCTCGATCTCGCTTGATAAAAAGACAACCGCGTTGCCTTTGGCGGCGAAATCTTTGAGGTTGCGGTAAAGGTCCAGCTTGGCGCCCATGTCGATACCACGAGCTGGATCGTTGAGAACCAGAACCGCGGGCTTCTAAGCGAATGATCGGGCAATCAATACCTTTTGCTGATTACCGCCAGATAGCGAGGTGATCACATTGTCGGGGCTTCCCATCTTCACTAACAGCTTATCGGTTTCCCATTCGAAGACCGGCTCAAGCTTGGGTCGATTGATGATATTGAGGACGCCCGCTAGCCGAAATTCCCCGTAGACAGGCATAAGCAAATTTTCGAAGATGCTGAGGTTGGGGAAGATTCCTTCTTTCTTGCGGTCGCCGCTCACATAGCTGACATTGTTTAGGCGGGCCGATTTTAAATCGCTGATCTCGTGAGATTTCCTGCCTTCGACGAGTGTGATCCGGCCAGACACCACTTGCTGCACGCCCGCTATGCAACGAACGAAATCTGCTTGACCCTGACCGTCAAGACCAGTGATTCCAACAATCTCGCCGGGATAGAGAGCCAAGTTATTGGTACCTGAATCATGCCAAAGTCGAGCCTGTTCAACTCGCATGACTGGTACGCTACTTTGGCGCTCCGGGAGCGGTTGGGCGTGCAACACCTTTTCCCGTTCTGGTCCCGCAATAAGCCCAAGGATGCGCGCTTCCGTGATTTCCTCTTTCTCCAAGCAGCCAACGTCGACACCATCACGCAAAACCGTTGCACGGTCGGCGATGCGCACTAGTTCCGCAATGCGATGTGTGACGATGAGAATGCTCGTGCCATTTTTCTTGAGCTGCCGCATCTTGCGGAAGAGGCGTTCAGTGGAGTCGAAATCGAGGGCGGCAGAGGATTCGTCAAGGATGAGAACCTTGGGTTCGGTCAGTAGGGCCCGCGCAATAGTGATCCACTGTTTAATGCTCAGTGGCAAATCCCCGACAAGCATCGACAAGTCGATGTCGAAACCCAAGAGTTCGCGCAAGAGCTGGGAGGCACGGGCCTCCTTATCCTCCCTGGCCCCCGATGTACTGAACAGGTTGTCAGATCCCAGATAGAGATTGTCGAATACCGAACATTCGTCGGCGACCAAAACTTCCTGAAAAACATTTGAAATGCCAAGAGCTCTTGCTTCAATCGGCGATGTTGCCAACTTACCAAGAATTGAAACTTGGCCACTGTCTGGAATCAAGACTCCGGAAATAACTTTAGCTAACGTGCTCTTGCCCGAGCCGTTACCGCCGATGATGGCATGCACTTCGCCTTCGTAGGCGCGCAGGCTTGCCCCGCCCAGTGCCACGGTTGGTCCAAAAGTCTTTCTGACGGAGGAGATCTCAACAGTTGGAAATGGCATTTTGAGACCTGCGCAATGCTGCGACGCCGAAACCGCCTCGCACCCTGGGGAGCGAGGCGAATTTCAATGCCAATGCTTACGGTTTGTAGGCTTCCGGGTCGGCCGGACGGAGAAAGAACTGGTCGAGATAGGCTTTGCTCGCCCAATTCTCGGCACCCACATTGTACCAACCATCCGATTCTTCGTTACAATCCTCGTTCATTACTTTTTTCAGTTCATCGAAAGACATCATCTGCGGCCGCGTGAGAATCGATTGAATCTTGGGACCCTGGCCCTGCAGGGTACGCATCATGATGTTCCAACTCAGTTCGAAGTCATCGCCCGGAGGCCAAGCGTGAATAGCGCTTGAGACATAATCCGGATTCTTGCGCCAATAGCAGAGGGCGCCCAATTCAC
>JBKKDI010000173.1:0-32843 GCA_046708645.1 Aestuariivirga sp. | reverse complement strand
TGGCGGTGACCACCGATTTCCCGGCATTGAGCGCCGCCTCGACCGCGACCTTGGCGGGGGCCGCCTCACCGCCGATCAATTCCACCAACACATCGATATCCGGGCTGCTGGCCAGCGCTTCGGCCTTGTCGAACCAGACGAGCTTCGAGAGATCATGCCCCCGGTTCTTGCTGCGCGCGCGGGCGCACACCGCCGTCACCTCGATCTTTTTTCCAGCCCTGGTAGCGATGGCGGCCGCGTGGCTATTGAGCAGGTCGAGAACGCCCGTTCCCACGGTGCCAAGACCGGCAATGCCAAGACGCAAAGATTTGGACATATGATTCCGCTGATGATGAATTTCGGGTTCTTATGACGGGCCGACGCCGGATTGGCAACGCACAGGAAATTCGCGCAAGAGAACGCTCTGGATAGTTACGTATACGCCTTGATGATGCCGATGAAGTCGGCGGCTTTCAGGCTGGCGCCGCCGACGAGGGCGCCGTTGACGTTGGCGGCGGACAACAATTCGGCGGCGTTCGAGGGTTTGACCGAACCGCCGTAGAGGATGCGGAGCCCGGCACCCTCCTCGCCCACGAGCTTTGCCAGATCGGTGCGGATGTGGCTGTGGACTTCGGCCACTTCGGCGGTGGTGGGAGTGAGGCCTGTGCCAATGGCCCAGACTGGTTCATAGGCGATAACGGTGTTATCGGCGGTGGCTCCTTCCGGCAGCGAGCCTTGCAACTGCCGTGAAACGACGTCCAGGGTTTTGCCGGCCTTGCGTTCGTCCAGCGTCTCGCCGATGCAGATAATGGCGGTGAGCCCGGCGCGGTGTGCGGCCTTGGCTTTCTTTGCGACCATCTCGTCGGTTTCGCCGTGATTGGCGCGCCGTTCCGAGTGGCCGGCGATGACAGCGGAACAGCCCGCCTCCTTCAGCATTTCGGCCGAAATATCGCCGGTGTGGGCGCCGGAGGCTTCCCAGTGGCAATCCTGGCCGCCGAGCTTGATGCGGCTGCCCTTGAGAATGGCCTTGATTTGCTGGACCAGAATAGCGGGCGGGCAGACCATGACTTCGCAGCGAAGCTTGGCGTCGGTCAGCATGCCGGCGAGGAGCCGCGGCTCTTTCAGCATGGCGAGGCCGCCGTTCATTTTCCAGTTTCCCGCTACCAGCGGACGCGGTTCCATCGATGCCATGTGCCCCTCCGGGCCTCTGTTAGCAGACTTGCGAGGTGCCGGTCACCTACCTATGATGCGCGCCGCCCGCTTTAAGGCTTACACTTGAAGGACGACCCATGCTCGATTCGCTCCGCAACGCAGCCAAAAGCTGGGTGGCCAAAACCCTGATTTTCCTGCTGGCCGCGAGTTTCGGCGTCTGGGGCATCGCCGACGTGTTCACGGGCTATCGCGCCGGTGCGCTGGCCACCGTTGGCGATCAGGAAATCTCGGTCGAGCAATATAACCAGGCTTTCAACAATGCCCTGCAACGCCTCAGCCAATCGGGACAAACGCTCTCGCCCGACGATGCCCGCAAGCTTGGCATCGACCGGCAGGTGCTTTCCAATCTCATCCAATCGGCTGCCATTATCGACCAGGGCAAGGCGCTGAATCTGGCTGCGGGGAATGATCTGATCGTTAAGGAGACGCAGCTGAACCCAGCCTTTCACGATGCTTCCGGCAAATTCGACCCGGCCCAGTTCAAGCGTGTTCTTGAAGCCAATGGCTTGAGCGAGCAGATGTATCTGGCGGGAGAGCGGGAAAGCCTCCTGCGCCGCGCCATCACCGATACGGTTGATGACGATTTTCCCGCCTCCAAAACACTGACCGAAGCCTTCTACCGGCATCGCAACGAACAGCGCGATGCGCGCTATTTCGCAATAAAGACCGCCGACAGCGAGGCCACTGCTCCCACCGATACGGAAATCAAGGCACAATACGATGGCAATCCGGAAGCCTACACGGCGCCGGAATACCGGATCGCCGCGATCGTGAAGGCCGAACCGGAGGACGTAGCCGCGCGCATCAATCTTGACGATGACGAACTCCGGGCGGGTTACGAGAAATACAAAGGCGATTACTTCACGCCGGAAAAACGCACCATCTTGCAGATGACGTTTCCCACCGCCGAGGAAGCCAGCAAGGCGAAGCAGCGCATTGCCGCGGGTGAAGATTTCATGGCGATCGCCACGGAGCGCGGATTGAAGGAAGCGGACGTGACTTTCGCCGACAAGACCAAAAAGGATTTTTTCGATCCGGCGGTGGCGGAGGCGGCCTTCAGGCTTTCGGAAGGTGCGGTGAGCGATCCCATCAAGGGGAGCCTCGCCGTATCGCTGATCAAGGTGGCCAAGGTTTCGCCGGAACATCAGAAGACTTTCGATGAGGCCAAGGACGAGCTGAGCCAAAGGCTCCGCGTTGAACGGGCGCGGGAAGAAATCGACTCGATCTATGCAGCCGTGGAAGATGCCCGGGGCGCCCAGACCAAATTCGAGGACATCGCCAAGAATGTGAACCTTCCGTTCCGGCTGATTGACCCTATCGATGCGGGGGGGCGCGGGGCCGATGGCAAGGACATCGACATTCCCCGCAAGGCGGAACTGCTGAAAGCGATTTACGACAGCGATGTGGGTGTCGACAACAATCCGCTGCCGGCGGGCGAGGGATACATCTGGTATGAGGTGCGTGAGGTGATACCGGCAAAAATCAAGCCGCTTGAAACCGTGCGCCAGCAGGTGATCGCCGATGTCACCGCGGCCAAAGTAAAGCGGCTCGCCGCCGACAAGGCCAAGGCCCTGGTCGAACGGGCCAGGAGCGGCGTGCCGCTGGATAGCCTGGCACAGGAGGCTGGCGCTACAGTGCAAACCGCACAAGGGTTGAAGCGCAACGAAACCAGCCCGGAGTTCGACGCCGAAGCCATTGCGGCTTTATTTTCCGTCCCGGAAAACGGATTTGCTTTCGCCCTGGAAGGGGACGGCAAGGGGGCGCGGATCCTGCAATCGCAGGCGGTGCTGTTGCCGCCTTTCGAGGCGGCATCCGAGGAAGCGAAAACCATAGCCGGCACGATCAAGGATGGATCGGCCAACGACCTTCTCTCTTCCTATCTCGGCACCCTGCAAGGGCAAGCCGGTGTTGCCATCAACGAAACGCTCTGGCGTCAGATCTCGGGAACGCAAACGCAGTAACCCTGATCTTTCGCCGGAGTATGAACATTGAAGTTGCATCACCCTTTGCCTGAGTTTTCTCACCCTGAGGTGCGAGCGGAACGCGAGCCTCGTGCTTCGAGGGCCGCTTCGCGGCCACCTCAGCATGAGGAAGTAATCCTCACCCTGAGGTGCGAGCGTCAGCGAGCCTCGAAGGGTGTGCCTGAAGTTGGCAATGCTTCGAGGCTTTGCCTTCGGCAATGCACCTCAGCATGAGGAAATTTGATTGATGGCAATCTCTCCCCCCTACGACGACTTCGCCCGGGCCTATGACAAGGGAGCGGCGCAGATCGTTTCGACGCGGCTGGTGGCCGACCTCGAAACGCCGGTCTCGGCCATGCTCAAGCTGGCCCGCAATGCGCGCTATTCTTTTCTGCTCGAGTCGGTCGAGGGAGGTGCGGTGCGCGGGCGCTATTCGATCATCGGCATGAATCCCGATCTGATCTGGAAAGTCGAAGGCAACCGGGCCTCGATCAACCGCAAGGCCAATGCCGATCCGGCGGGGCCTTTCGAGGCCTTGCACCTGCCGCCGCTCGAAGCGTTGCGCGCATTGCTCGCCGACAGCCGGATCAAGCTGCCGGAAGATGCGCCCCCCATGGCGGCGGGGGTGTTCGGTTACATGGGCTATGACATGGTGCGGCTGATGGAAGAATTGCCGGAGGCGAACCCGGACGTGTTGGGCCTGCCCGATGCCATGCTGATCCGTCCCACGGTGATGGCGATTTTCGACAGCGTGCGCGATGAAGTGACGGTGACCTCACCGGTCTATGTCGAACGGGGCGTCACTTCCAAAGCCGCCTATGCGCGGGCCCAGGAGCGGTTGACCGAGATTGTCGATGCGCTCGACCGGCCACTCGATCATCTGGCGGCGCGTGATGACGACACGCCTGCTATCGAGGCGCCGCAGTCCAACACTTCGCCTGACGAATACAAGGCGATGGTTCTGAAAGCCAAGGACTACATCACGGCGGGTGACATTTTCCAGGTGGTGCTGTCACAACGTTTCGAGGCCGAATTCACGCTGTCGCCTTTCGCGCTGTATAGGAGCGTGCGGCGGATCAATCCTTCCCCGTTTCTGTACTATCTGGACTTTGACAAATTTTCCGTGATCGGATCGAGCCCGGAGCTGATGGTCAGGGTGCGCGATGGCAAGGTGACGATCCGGCCGATCGCGGGGACGCGGCGGCGCGGCGCTACTCCGGCGGAAGACCGGGCGTTGGCGGCAGAACTTTTGGCCGATCCCAAGGAGCGGGCCGAACATTTGATGCTGCTCGACCTTGGGCGCAACGATGTGGGCCGTGTCGCCGATATCGGCTCGATCAGGGTGACCGACCAGTTCATCCTGGAGTATTATAGCCATGTGATGCACATCGTCTCCAATGTGGAAGGCAAGCTTGCCGCCAAATACGACGCAATTGACGCGCTGGTCGCGGGCTTCCCGGCGGGCACCGTGTCGGGCGCGCCCAAGGTGCGAGCCATGGAAATCATCGACGAGCTGGAGCATGAAAAGCGCGGCGTCTATGCGGGCTGTGCCGGCTATTTCTCCGCCGATGGCGAAATGGACACGTGCATCATGTTGCGCACCGCCATTGTGAAAGACGGCAGGATGTATGTGCAGGCGGGTGCGGGCATCGTCGCGGACAGTGTGCCGGAAAACGAACAGGAGGAATGCATCAACAAGGCCAAGGCCCTGTTCCGCGCCGCGGAGGATGCGGTGCGCTTTGCCGGCCGCGCCGGGAGGGGACAATGACCCTTCGAGGCTCGCTGACGCTCGCACCTCAGGGTGAGGACAGTTCTTGTCTCCTCATGCTGAGGTGCTTTGCCGGAGGCAAAGCCTCGAAGCATTCGTGCCCTTGGGTCGCGTCTGGTCAAGGCGAGGAAAGCCAATGATCGTCCTCATCGACAATTACGACAGCTTCACCTGGAATCTTTATCATTTCCTCGGGGACCTAGGCGCAGAAACCGTAGTTCACCGGAATGACAAAATCAGCGTGGGGCAGCTCATGTCATCGAAACCACAGGCGATTGTGATTTCACCGGGACCTGCAACGCCCAATGAAGCTGGCATCTGCCTTGAACTGGTGGAGAAGGCCTCGGACAGCATTCCGATTTTCGGGGTGTGCCTTGGCTTGCAAGCCATGGGACAGGCCTTTGGAGGCAAGGTAGTGCGGGCGCCGCAGCTGATGCACGGAAAGGTATCGACGATCCAGCATAATGGCGAAGGCGTGTTCAAGGGCGTGCCACAGGGCTTTACCGCGACGCGCTATCACTCGCTGATCGTCGAGCGCGAGGGTCTGCCCTCCTGTCTTGAAATCACCGCGGAAGCGGGTGACGTCATCATGGGCATCAGGCATCGCACCAAGAACGTGCATGGCGTGCAGTTTCATCCGGAAAGCATTGCTTCAGAACATGGCCATGCGGTACTCAAGAACTTCCTTGATCTGGCGGGGGTTACCTCATGCTGAGGTGCGAGCGGAGCGAGCCTCGAAGCATTGCCGCAGGTTCGGTCGAAGGCCCTTCGAGGCCCGGCTGCGCCGGGCACCTCAGGGTGAGGAAAAAGTGATGTACGACCTCAAACCCCTCATCGCCAAGGTGGCAAACGGGGAGGCCCTCTCCCGCGAGGAAGCGCGCATGGCCTTCAATATCATGATGTCGGGCGAAGCAACGCCGGCGCAGATCGGCGGACTGCTGATGGCGCTTCGCGTACGCGGTGAGACGGCGGAGGAAATTACCGGTGCTGTCGAGGCGATGCGCGAGAAGATGATGCGTGTTGAAGCTCCGGCGGACGCCATCGACATCGTCGGCACCGGCGGTGACGCTTCGGGCTCCTATAATATCTCGACGTGTGCCGCCTTCGTGGCGGCGGGTGCGGGATTGAAGGTGGCAAAACACGGCAACCGTGCGCTGTCGTCGCGGTCTGGCTCGGCCGACGTGTTGGCCGCGCTGGGCGTTGAGCTCGATCTGACGCCGGAACGGATTGCCGCTTGCATTAAGGCGGCTGGTGTTGGGTTCATGTTCGCTCCCGCCCATCACGCCTCCATGAAATATGTGGGACCTTCGCGCGTGGAACTCGGGACCCGGACGATTTTCAACCTTCTTGGCCCCCTCTCCAATCCGGCGGGTGTGACGCGGCAGGTTACGGGGGTGTTTTCCAAGGCATGGGTTGAACCCATGGCCAAGGTTTTGAACAATCTTGGCAGCGAAGCGTGCTGGATCTGCCACGGCGAAGGCGGCTTCGACGAGATCGTGCCGACCGGCGTCACATGGATTTCGGAGCTGAAAAACGGCGCCGTCAGCAGTTTCGAAATTACGCCTGAGGGCGTGGGCCTCAAACGCTCCGACGCCAGCGATCTCAAGGGCGGCGATGCGGCGCACAATGCCGAGGCGGTGCGCAGCGTGCTCAAAGGAGAGGCTTCCGCCTTTAGCGATGCTGCCGCGATGACGGCGGGCGCCGCCTTGCTGGTGGCGGGGAAAACCAAAAGCCTCCGTGAAGGCGTTGCGGCGGCCAAGGCGGCGATTGATTCCGGCGCGGCGCTGAAGGCGATGGACACGCTGGTGAAGGCTTCCAATGGCTGATTTCCACCTTCTGTCATTGCCGGATTTATTGCGGCAACCCATGGGACGGCCGGGTGCGGAGCTTGCGTTGCCGATAGGTCGCCGGAACAAATCCGGCGATGACATTTTTTGGAAATGAGCGTGAGCACCATTCTCAACAAGATCGCGGCTTACAAGCGCGAGGATGTGGCCAAGGCCAGGGCGAAAGTTCCGCGGAGCGCCATGGAAGCGAAGGCGCGCGCCGCTTCGCCGGTGCGCGGCTTCGCGCGGGCGCTGGAGAACAGGATTGTTGAGGGACAGTGGTCGCTGATCGGCGAGATCAAGAAGGCAAGCCCCTCGAAGGGCCTTATCCGGGCCGATTTCGATCCGCCGGCGCTGGCCAGGTCTTATGAGGCTGGTGGTGCTGCCTGCCTGTCGGTGCTGACTGATGCGCCGTCATTTCAAGGTTCGCCCGACTATCTGACGGCGGCCCGCGCTGCGACGGCACTGCCGGTGCTGTGCAAGGATTTCATGCTCGACATCTACCAAGTGGCGGAGGCGCGTTCCTGGGGCGCTGATTGTATCCTTCTCATCATGGCGATGATCGACGATGGTCTTGCCCATGAACTGGAGGCTGCGGCGAAGGACTGGAACCTCGATGTGCTTGTTGAAGTTCACGACGAGGCGGAATTGGAGCGGGCGTTGAAGCTGTCAACGAAACTCATCGGCATCAACAACCGCAATCTTCATAGTTTCGAGACGGCGCTGACGGTGACCGAACGTCTGGCGCCGCGTGTGCCGCAGGAGCGGACGGCGATTGCCGAGAGCGGCCTGTTCGTCCCCGCCGATCTGGCGCGGCTGTCGCAGGCGGGTGTCAACGCCTTTCTCATTGGAGAAAGCCTCATGCGCGCCAGCGATGTGGAAGCGGCTACCCGTGCTATACTGACCCGGCCATGAGCAAGCTTAGCCATCTCGATGAAACCGGCAGCGCCCATATGGTGGATGTCTCCACCAAGGATGTGACGTCGCGGAGCGCCACCGCGAAGGCGCGCGTGACGATGCTGGCGGAGACGCTGTCGGTCATTCTTGAGGGTACAGCAAAGAAGGGCGACGTGCTGGCTGCGGCGCGTATTGCCGGCATCATGGCGGCGAAAAAGACCCATGAGCTGATCCCGCTTTGCCATCCCCTCATGATCTCCAAAATTTCAATCGACTTCGCTGCGGGAGTTTCGGCTATCGAGGTGACGGCGACGGTCAAGGTCGAGGGCAAGACCGGCGTGGAGATGGAAGCGCTCACTGCCTGCGCCGTTGCCTGCCTGACGCTCTACGATATGTGCAAGGCGGTGGACCGTGGCATGAAGATCACGGATCTGAGGCTGGTCGAGAAATCCGGCGGCAAGTCCGGGAATTTTATGGCGGAATGAGCATGACGCTGCTTCCGGTCGGCGAGGCGCGCGCCCGCATTCTTTCCAATGTCAAACCCCTGCCCGGCGAACCCGTGAAGCTCGCCGATGCGTTGGGCCGGGTACTTGCGGCATCCGTGAAAGCCACGCGCGATCAGCCGCCGTTCGAGTCTTCCGCCATGGATGGATATGCGGTGCGGGCCGCCGATGTGGCGGAGGTTCCGGGGGTGTTGCGTGTCATCGGAATGGCAGCAGCGGGCCACGGGTTATCGGTCAAGGCCGGGCCGGGAGAAGCCGTCCGCATTTTCACCGGCGCGCCATTGCCCAAGGGCACCGATACAGTGGTCATTCAGGAGAACACGAAGGCTACAGCGCCCTCCTCCGTGACGGTTTTGGAAACGGCCCGGCTGGCACAGAATGTGCGGGGGCGCGGGCTCGATTTTGCCAAGGGCGACATACTCCTGCCGGAGGAGATCGTGCTTAACGCCCGCGACATCGGACTTGCCGCCGCCGCCAATGCGCCTTTGCTCCGTGTGCGGAGGAAACCGCGGGTGGCCCTGTTCGCCACAGGAGATGAACTGGTGGAGCCCGGCGGCAGGCCCAAGGCAGACCAGATCGTTTCCTCCAACAGCCATGCGCTGAGCATCATGGCGCGCCGCTTCGGCGCTGAGGTCATCAATCTCGGGATCGTGCGCGACAGCCTCGCGGCCACGGAACGGGCCATCGCCAAGGCGCGGAGCGCAGATGTGCTGGTGACTACCGGCGGGGCTTCGGTGGGCGACCATGATTTCGTGCAGGAAGCGCTGAAGCGTTCGGGCGTTAAACTGGATTTCTGGAAGATCGCCATGCGGCCGGGCAAGCCCTTCATGTATGGCAGGCGGGGGCGCCAGCATGTGATGGGGCTTCCGGGCAATCCGGTGTCGGCACTCGTATGCGCCAGGCTGTTTCTCAAACCCCTGCTCGATGCTTTCTTGGGCCTTCCGGTGGAGGAACCGGTGATGGAAGCGCGCCTGGGCGCGGACATGAAGGCCAATGACGGGCGGGAGGACTACGTGCGGGCGAGCCTTGTTGTGGCCGCTGACGGGACGCGGACCGCTACACCTTTCGCCAAACAGGATAGCTCGATGCAGCGCACCTTCCGGCAGGCCCAGTGCCTGATCGTGCGCCCGCCCCATGCGCCGGAAGCTGCGGTGGGCACGGGGGCTCCCATTCTCATTCTTGATTTTTAACCGTTACGGAAAGTAAACAGTTGCAGAACCAAATGGCAACCTGTAGATATGTTGCAGGTTTGTTCCGATTCTGGAACCCAAGAGAAGAGGGCCCGCCATGCTCACCCGCAAACAGCTCGAGCTTCTGCTCTTCATCAACGAGCGACTCAAGGAAGAAGGGGTGCCGCCTTCCTTCGAGGAGATGAAGGAGGCGCTGAACCTCCAATCCAAATCCGGCGTGCATCGGCTGATCGTGGCGCTGGAGGAGCGGGGGTTTCTCAAACGCATGCCGAACCGGGCGAGGGCCTTGGAAGTGATCAAGCTGCCGGAGAGCCATTCGCCCAGCCTCAGCCCGCGCAAGGGCGGGTTCACGCCCAATGTCATCCAGGGAAATCTTGGGCGGGTGAAACCGATGCCCGCCGCCAATGACGGGACACCGCGAACCGCCATCGTGCCGCTGATGGGCCGGATCGCCGCGGGCGTTCCCATCTCGGCGATCCAGGACCACACCAACAACATCGCGGTGCCGCCGGAAATGCTGGGGAGTGGCGAGCATTTCGCCCTTGAGGTGAAGGGCGACTCGATGATCGAGGCCGGCATCTTCGATGGCGACACGATCATCATCCGCAAGGGCGACGTGGCGCACAATGGCGAGATCGTCGTGGCTCTGGTGGACGACGAAGAGGCCACACTCAAGCGCCTGCGCCGCAAGGGCGACTCAATCGCGCTGGAAGCGGCCAATCCCAATTACGAAACGCGCATCTTCGGCCCCGACCGCATCCGCGTGCAGGGAAGGCTGGTTGGGCTGTTGCGGAAGTATTGAGAGTTCGGTCCTCACCCTGAGGCGCCCGGCGCAGCCGGGCCTCGAAGGGTCCCTTCCCACCACGCGGCTATCCTTCGAGGCTCGATCCGCTCGCACGTCAGGATGAGGAAAGGGACATGGTTCCCGGTTTTCTTTCCGGTGCCGCCTGGGCTAGACTATTGGCCTTGTCTCACCGGAGCTCCCCATGAAAATTCACGGCACGCTGACGTCCCCCTTCGTGCGCTCCACGCTGGTGGCGGCCCATGAGCTGGGGCTGGGCAACCGCCTCACCCACGTGAGCGAGCAAGTGAGCCCGACGGAGGCCAACCTCAAGCTCACCGCACTTTCGCCCATCGGCAAGGTGCCGGTGCTGGAGACGGACCATGCTCACGCCATTCACGATTCCCGCGTCATCCTGGAATATCTTTGCCATGTGGCCGGCAATTCCGATCTCATTCCCGACGACGGCGTGAAGCGGTTCCGCGTGCTGACCTTGCAGGCGCTGGGGCAAGGGCTGGCGGATGCCGCCGTGGGCCTTCGTTATGAAACGGCGACCCGGCCCAAGGGCCTGCAGTGGGCCCAGTGGATAGACCGCACGAAGCTTCGCATCAATGCGGTGTTCGACGACCTCGAGGCCAACTGGCAGGGCCCACTCGACAGCGTTAATGCCGGCTCGATTACAGTGGCGGTTGTGCTCGCCTATATCGATTTCCGCATGCCGGAGTTCAATTGGCGAAACGGGCGGTCAAAGCTTGCCTCCTTCCACGAGAAATTTTCCAAGCGCGACAGCATGGTGAAAACAGCGCTGGCGGGATGAGGGATTTCGACATCATCACCGCTGGCGGCGGGCCTGCGGGTCTGGCCGCCGCGTGTTTTGCCGCAAAGGCTGGCCGCCGGGTTGCGCTTATCGCCGATGCCCGTTCACAACAGGACGATCCGCGCACCGTTGCGCTGATGCAGCCGTCGATCAAACTTCTGGCAGGTATCGGCGTTTGGACGGCTGAGCTTCGGAACCAGGTTGCCCCGCTCAAGCGATTGCGCATGGTGGATGATACGGGTGCTGCGTTGCGGGCCTCCACAATCACCTTCGACCCCGCCGAAATTGGCGAAGAGGTGTTCGGCTGGAACATTCCATTAGTCCTGCTCGTCCCAGCGCTCCAAGCACTCGCGCTCGAACTTGGCGTGGAGATTATAGCAGCCGATGTTTCGGGGGCGAATGTTTCCGGCGGATCGATTAAAGTGACAACTTCGGCCGGAATATTTTCAGCACAAGTGGCGCTGGCCGCGGAAAGCCGGAAATCGGTGCTGCGCGATGCGGCGGGGATTTGCTGCACCACCTGGTCCTACGAGCAGGCGGCCATCGCCACGAGCTTCGATCACTCGGGCGAACACGACGGCACTTCGACTGAATATCACCGGCAAGCCGGGCCTTTCACCACTGTGCCGATGCCGGGCAAGCGCTCCAGCCTCGTGTGGCTCGAGCGCCCGGCGCGGGCTGCTGAACTGATGGCTTTGGATGATCGCGCGCTCTGCGTTGAAATCCAGATCGCGACACATGGCGAGCTGGGCCGCGTCTCAAGCGTTGGCGCCCGCCGGGCTTTTCCCATGCATGGCCTCACCGCGCGGAGTTTTGCCGCCAACCGCACGCTGCTCATAGGCGAAACCGCCCATGTAACGCCGCCCATCGGCGCGCAAGGCCTCAACATGGCGCTGCGCGATGGCGCGGATGCGGCGGACCTGATGGCAAGCGCCGCCGATCCGGGTGCTGACGATATTCTCTACGGCTATGACCGCTTGCGCCGCCGCGATGTGTGGCCACGCCAGCAGATGATCGATCTGATGAACCGCTCGCTGCTGTCGGGCTTCCTGCCGCTGGAAATGGGGCGCGCCATGGGGCTTGAACTCATCGCGGGCATTTCACCCTTGCGGCGGTATGTGATGCGGCAAGGCCTTGGCTTGCCTTCCGCCGATGTTATGGGCAATCAGGCCTCATGATTTCGCTTCCCTCGGCAAAATTCGCCATCGGCCAACTGGTCAGGCACCGGCTGTTTCCGTTTCGCGGCGTGATTTTCGATGTCGATCCGGTGTTCAACAACACCGAAGAGTGGTGGCAATCCATCCCCGAGGAGGTCCGCCCGCGCAAGGACCAGCCGTTCTACCATCTGTTGGCGGAAAACGACGAGACGGAATACGTGGCCTATGTTTCGGAGCAGAATCTCCTGGCCGATGAGACGGGCGGACCGGTGCGCCATCCGCAGGTGCGGGACTATTTCGAAGGCTTCGATGCCGCGAGGAAGACCTATCGCCCTCGACGCGGGCGGCGGAGTCATTAAGGCCCGGAATCCCTGAACCCGATTGACATGACTCAGCGCATCACCCTCCTCCCCGTCGTGCTTCTCACGATACTGGGCCTGAGCTGGGGATTGCGCGTGTCGCTCATCAAGCTCGCGGCCCAGTCGGGCATTCCGCACGCGACGGTCGCAATCGTGACGACGCTCGGCGTCGCGGCTTGCCTGTCGGCCATCATGGGACTTAGCGGGCGGCGCTTTCCGATCAACCGGCAGCGGCTACCTTATTTCATCGTGTGTGCGCTGTTCGGCTACGCCGTTCCATTTTTCTTGCAGCTTTACGCCGCGGTGCGCGTTCCGGCGGGCACATTGGCGTTGATTTTCTCCATGCTGCCGATCACCACGCTTATCCTTGCTCTGCTGTGGAGAACAGACCGCGTGACAAGTATCGGTTATATAAGCATCGGCATTGGAGTTTTGTCGGTGGCGGTTCTGCTCGGCCCCGAAGTGCGGGCGTCCGGTTTGGGCGCCGCCTCCGGCTTCATCGCGGCGTTGTGCGTTCCGGTGACCTATGGTTTTTGTTACAACTACATCGCCAAGCGGTGGCCCGAGGGCCTCGACTCCGTGCAAGTCGCTACCGGCGAGGTGCTGATCGCCATTCTACTGATGTTACCCTTGTACCTGTGGTCGGGTGCGACGGTGCCATTCACTGGACCATGGGGAGCGGGCGAGGTGGCGATCCTGGTGATGATTATCTTCTGGACGCTCGACACCTATCTCTATTTCGAAATCGTGCGATTGGCGGGTCCGGTTTTCACATCCTACGCCAACTATATCATGCTGGTGTCGGGTGTGATCTGGGGCTCGATCCTGTTTTCCGAGCGCCCGGCCGCCGCCTTTTGGCTCAGCCTGTCACTGGTCGTGGCGGCGCTCATCCTGCTGTCCTGGGAGCGCGTTCGGCAGGCGAGAAAGAGTGGATGAATTTTATGCTTTCCTACAATAAGTTCCTCACGCTGGGGTGCGAGCGGAACGCGAGCCTCGAAGCGCGGCGCGTTAGCCAACCGATGCTTCGAGGCTTTGCCTTCGGCAAAGCACCTCAGCATGAGGAACTGAGAGTTCGATAGGTAGCAGAAAGTTTTCATGGCCGCCCACCCAGCAAGCATGCTGAGGAACGCGTCACACCGCCATTCCGGCTTTCAAGCCATCATAGACAGCTTCTTCGGCGGTGCGGGGCGTGAGGCAATCGCCGATCATGTGGAGTTCGATGCCTAACGCTTTCACCGCCTCGCCAAGCTCGTCGACGGGGTGGTTCGGGGCGGCCAGCACCAGCGTATCGACATCCTCGAAGACCACGGGCTCGCGCGCGGCGGTATGGATGAAATAGGCGGTGCGATCGTCCGCACCGTAGAGCCTGAGCCAGGGATGAACCTCGACGCCGAGTTTGTGCAGGCGCCCAATGATTTCGAAGCGCACATAGCTCTGGATATTGGCGGCCGCACACATGCCATTGACGGCGAGCCGCACATGGGCGCCCTCGGAGACGAGGCGCTCGGCGATGCCAGCCCCGATCCAGTCGGCGTGCCAATCGTAAATCACCACGCGAGCACCCGTCTTGGCATTGCCGGCCAGAATATCCACTGCGTGAACCAACTGTGCCGCCTTGCCCTCCATGGGCGGCAAATGCGGGCGGCTGCCGGTGGCCAGAATGACGGCGTCCGGCCGTTCGCTAGCGATCAGCTCCGCGGTCACGTCGCTCCGCCGGTGGATCCGGGCGCCGTGGCGTTCCGCTTCGCGAGTCAGATTGAGGCTCATCACACCGAATTCGGCCCGCGCCGGCAGCAACTGCGCCAGCTTCACCTGTCCGCCCAATTGTCCGTCGCGTTCATGCAGGTCGACTTGATGGCCGCGCTCGGCCGCCACGGCGGCGGCCTTCAATCCGGCGGGGCCGCCGCCCACTACCATGATGCGGCGCGGCTTGGCGACACGCGGCTTGGCCTCGAATGCCAGCTCGCGTCCCGTTTCCGGATGCTGGATGCAGGAAATGGCAATGCCCAACTGGAAGTGCCCGATGCAGGCCTGATTGCAGCCGATGCAGGCGCGAATGTCCTCGATGGCGCCTGCCTTTGCCTTTGATGCCATCTCGGGATCGCAGATCATCGCCCGCGTCATGCCGCACATGTCGGCGGCACCTTGGGCCAAAATGCGTTCAGCCTCCTGCGGTAGGTTGATGCGGCCGGCCACAAAAATCGGAGAGCCCGTTGCCTGCTTCACCTTCTGGGCGAACGGCGCCACATAGCCGTGGGCGTTGGCCATGGAGGGCGCGATGTGGACCGCACCTGAAACCGATGCGGAGGTACCGGCAATGACATTAAGATAATCGAGATCGTCCTTGAGGCCGCGCGCGATGCCGATGGAGTTGTCCTCGGTCATGCCGTCCTGATCGTGTTCATCGCCGGACATGCGTATGCCGACGATGAAATCCTTGGGCACATTGGCGCGCACCGCCGCGATCGACTCGCGCGTGAAGCGCAGGCGGTTCTCAAGTGAGCCCCCATATTGGTCGGTGCGGCGGTTGACGTGGGCATTCATGAACTGCGCCGGAAGGTAGCCGTGGCTCGCTACGATCTCCACGCCGTCGGCGCCTGCTTCCGCCATGCGCCGCGCCGTTGCGCCATAGCCCTCGACAATCTCGCCGATGAGATCGGTTGATAGCGCGCGGGGAATCACGTGGAACCGTTCAGATGGCGAGTGCGACGGGGCAAACGCCGGTTGAACGACACCGTCGGGACGGCCCAGCAGTTCGCGGCCGGGGTGGAAGAGTTGGACGACGCACTGGGTGCCCTCTGCATGAATCGCGTCAATGAGCCGGCGGAAATGCGGAATGCAATCATCGGAAGTGCCCATCAACAACGCTTCCGTGTAGCGCGAGGACTCGTGCACCCCCACGACCTGGATGATGATGAGCCCGGCGCCACCTCTGGCGCGCGCCCGCTGGTAGGCGATCAGTGCGTCGGAGGGTAAGCCGCCGTCGGTCAGGTAGGTGTCATGCCCGGTCGAGAAAATACGGTTACGGATTTCGGTTTTTTTGATGGTGAAGGGTGAAAACAGATGGGGAAATTGCATGAAATTCTTTTACACCTATTTCGGCTTCAAGGATCGTTCCTCGTAAGCCACGAACCATTCCACCATCGCGGTCCACAGGGCCTTGACCAGGGCGGGATCGGCATTGTGCGTCCGGGCAAGCAAGCGCGCATTGCCGATCACCTCCTCGATGCGCTCGGGTACGCGGGCGGGAATGCCATCGCGCTGTTTCACCGCAATCGCCCTTTCGATACAACGCTGGCGTTCTGCCAGGAGCTTGATCAGTTGCTCGTCGATGCGGTCGATTTCGCGGCGGATATTGTCCATGGTGGTCATGCCCTTGGATGTCGCAAAGCGGGCTTCCGGTAAATGCGTAATAGCGCCGCGATCAGCGTTTCTTGTATTTATCCTTGCGGCGCTCGGGTGTTATCACCCAGGGCCTTTGCCCGGCTTCGCCCCGCGCGGTCGTGACGAGCGGCGTATCGCCGCCGACCCACAAGGCATGCGCGCCGTTCTTCCAGAGATCGAAGCGGTCGATGCGGAGGGGCACCGTTTTGCAGGCGCCCCGCAATGGATAATTCGCAATCAGAATGTCGATATTTGCGCAGGAGAGTGCGGCTCCTTCCTCTTGCACATAGGACAAAACCTTGCCTTTCACCTCCGCCGTGCAGCGGTTTTTACCACAACTCCAGCCGGGCCGTTTCGCTGCATCTACGGGCACGGTTTCTTCGCCATTGGCAAGCAGCCATTTGGCAACGGAGAACCGGCCCTTGCGGCCGGGTGCTGGAACCAAAGCGCCTGACGGATCGCGGAAGGCTATGGTGGCGGCGGTCCGGTCGATGAGAATATCCGGCATGGGCCGGGTTCCCAGCAACAGGCCAGCGACTATGACGAGAGGCCCGGCGAGCCGCGCCGGCCCCCGCAGCAGGCAGAGGATCGCCGCCCCCGAGGCCATGACCATGGCGGAAATCGGAGACAGCTGGGCCACCGCCGTGGCGGCATTGGGCAGGCTTGCGACCCAATCGGAAATGCGGATCATCAGCTCGATGCCTTTGCCCATGACCCACAACGGCGTGGTCTCAAGGCCCAGCGGCATCGCCACGAAACCGGCAAGCGCCATGGGCATGATCACCAGGCTGATCACCGGCAACGCCAGCCCGTTGGCGAGGATGCTATAGGGCGCGATCCTGCCGAAATGATAGGCGGCGGGAATCGATGACAAAGCCCCCGCAACGATGGTAGTGAGAATTGCCGCGGCCAGCCCGGCGCCCAACTTTTGTGCAAGCCGCATGAACCAGTGCCGCGTCTGCCGCGCTTCCTCGTCTCGCGATCTCCGCCAATCGGACCAGAACTCATAAAAGGCAGCGAGCCCCATAACCGCCATGAACGACATTTGAAAACTGGCCTGGATCGCGGCATCCGGTTCGATCGCCAGGATGATAATGGCGGCAAACGCCAGGTTCCGCACCGATATGGCCGGGCGGTCGACGAGGATGGCGAAGAACATCACGGCGATCATGATGTAGGATCGTTGCGTGGCCACACCCGACCCTGCCAACAGCATGTAGAAAAATCCCGCCGCCAGAGCCATGGCAGCCGCCCATTTCTTGATCGGCCAGCGCAGTGCCAACGGTGGAATTGCCGCGAGTGCAGCCCGGGCGGCCCAGAAAACACCGCCCGCCACCAGGGCCATGTGCAGGCCCGAAATCGACAGCACATGGGCAAGCCCAGAGATTTGAAAACTGAGATTGACATCGCGCGGAATGCTGCTGCGCTCGCCGGTGATGAGGGCTTCGGCGATTGCCGCTGTGACACCGTCAAGCGTTGCCCGGATGCGATTGCCAATTGCTTGCCGCAGCGATTCAAGTTCAGCCGCCAGCTTGAGGCGGAACGGGGGCTCGCTGGCAATCGTTTCGATTTTGCTGGTGATCCGCCCGGTGCCGCCGATACCGTCGAGCCATAACTGGCGGCCATAATCGAAACCGCCCGGCATCACGGGCGTGGGAAGCGGCGCTAAAATCGCTTTCAACGAAATGGCAGCGCCGATGGATACCTCGCCCTGTTTCAGGGAACCGGTCAGGCGCAACCGCCGCGGCAAGGTGGGCGCGGCCATGCCTTCGATGGCGTTTACGCCCAGAATTATCACCTGCCGTCCGCGCCCGCTGGGCGAGCGGTCTTCCACGGTTCCCGTGATGAGAAGCGGCGCCGTGGTGGCGCGCAAGGCGGGTGCGGCGACAAAATCCACTTTGGCTTTGGCCAGCATGCAACCCACAATGACCAAGGCCGCGAGCGCCAGCGCTGGCCGGGAACGCGACATCCACAACAGTATCGCTGCCACTGCGGCCAACGGCGCAAGAAAGATCCAGGAAGGCTCGCTCGCAAAGCCGAAATAAACCCAGATGCCGATGGTCAGCGCGAGTGGCGCCCACAGCATAGTGCGGCCCTGTTGCGCTTCCAACGCGGCCATGAACCAATCTCGCGCGCTGACTCTGCGCGATGCTTCGGCGACGCTCCCCCACGTCTCGGCAACCATGGGCTCCCCTTACACCCCGGCAAGCTCTATGCTAATCCGCCGTTCGCGGGGCCTTGGCCCGCTTTTCTCAGCAAGCATATACGGAGTTCGGCGGCCATGTCATCGTCCGTCATCACGCGGTTCGCCCCCTCGCCCACCGGCTACCTGCACATCGGTGGTGCTCGCACGGCGCTGTTCAATTGGGCCTACGCCCGCCGTCATGGCGGCAAAATGCTGCTGCGCATCGAGGACACGGACCGCGAGCGTTCGACCGCGGGCGCCATTGACGCCATTCTCGACGGACTGACTTGGCTCGGTCTCGATTGGGCGGGGGAACCCGTGTCCCAATACGGCCGCGCCCATCGCCACAGGGAGATAGCCAAGCAGCTCTTGGCGCAGGGCAAGGCTTATCATTGCTATTGCTCGCCCCAGGAGCTGGACGCCATGCGCGCCAAGGCGGAGGCCGAGAAACGCCCCATTCGCTATGACGGCACCTGGCGCGACCGCGATCCCGCCGAGGCGCCCGCCGGGATTAAACCGGTGATCCGCTTCAGGTCGCCCGATGAGGGTGAAACCGCCATCGATGACCGTGTGCAAGGCCGGGTTGTGATCCCCAACAAGGACCTCGACGATCTCATCATCCTGCGCTCCGATGAAAACCCAACCTACAATCTCTCGGTGGTGGTGGACGATCATGACATGGGCGTCACCCACATTATCCGCGGTGTCGATCATCTCACCAACGCGGCCCGGCAGATACAGATTTATCAGGCGATGGGCTGGCGGGTGCCGGAGATGTCCCACATTCCGTTAATCCACGGCCCCGATGGCGCCAAGCTGTCCAAGCGCCATGGGGCTCTTGGCGTCGAAGCCTACCGCGCTATGGGCTATCTGCCCGATGCCATGCGCAATTATCTCGCCCGCCTCGGCTGGAGCCACGGTGATGACGAGATTTTTTCGACCGAGCAACTTGTCTCGTGGTTCGGATTTGAGAACATCGGCAAATCGGCGGCCCGCTTCGATTTTGCAAAGCTGGAAAATCTCAACGGCCACTATATCCGTCACACGCCAGATGAAAAATTGCTGGAGCAATTCCTGGATTTCCTGCCGCACGTGGAGGGTGGCAGGGCGATGCTGGGAAAAATTTACGATGAGATGCGAGTAAAACTTTTGAAGGCAATGCCTGGACTGAAGGAACGCGCCAAGACACTCGTTGAGTTGCTGAAAGGGGCACAGTTCCTGTTTGCCTCAAGACCCCTGCTCTTGGATGATAAGGCACGCCAGATCTTCGCCGACGGCGGCGCCTCAGCATTGAGACAGTTGATCCCCGTGCTGACCTCGGCGGGCGGCTGGACCGCGCCAGAGCTGGAAACAGCAGTTAAGGCTCATGCCGAAACCGCCGGGCTAAAACTTGGCAAGCTTGCCCAGCCGCTGCGCGCCGCCCTTACCGGCACCACTGTTTCGCCCGGCATTTTCGATGTGCTGGAGGTTTTGGGCCAGGAGGAATCCCTTGGCCGCCTGAACGATCAGGTCAGCTCGTTTGACGTTTAATTGCTGCAGTGCAATAGTTTAAGCGAACGTGGAGAGATCCGGATGGCGAACGCAGGCAAGACAGCGGCTCTCAACATCGGCGGCGCTACCCTGGATCTTCCGGTCAGGTCCGGTTCGCTCGGCCCCGATGTGGTCGACATCACCAAGCTTTACGCAGATGCCAAAGTCTTCACCTACGATCCGGGCTTCGCCTCGACGGCATCGTGCGAATCGCAAATTACCTATATCGACGGCGACGAAGGCGTATTGCTCTACCGGGGCTATCCCATTGAGCAGCTTGCCGAACATGGCGACTTCATCGAGACTTGCTACCTGCTCTACTACGGCGATCTTCCGACTGTGCCGCAGCGCCGCGAATTCGAGCATGCGATCACCCATCACACCATGATCCACGAGCAGATGGCGCGACTTTTCCAGGGCTTCCGCCGGGACGCGCACCCGATGGCCGTGATGGTGGCGGTTGTCGGCGCTCTCTCGGCCTTCTATCACGACTCCACCGACATCAACGATCCCAAACAGCGCGAGATTGCCTCGCGCCGGATGATCGCCAAGCTGCCGACGATCGCGGCCATGACCTACAAGTATCACATCGGCCAGCCCTTCGTTTATCCGAAGAACGATCTCTCCTATGCCGCCAACTTCCTGCGCATGTGCTTTGCCGTGCCCTGCGAGGACTATGTGGTGAACCCCATTCTCACCCGGGCCATGGACAAGATTTTCATCCTGCACGCCGACCATGAGCAGAACGCGTCCACGTCAACCGTGCGGCTGGCGGGTTCCTCCGGCGCCAATCCCTTCGCCTGCATCGCTGCCGGCATCGCCTGCCTGTGGGGTCCAGCCCACGGGGGGGCCAATGAAGCCGCTCTCGAAATGCTCACCCAGATTGGCGATCCCTCCAAGGTTTCGGATTTCATCGCCAAGGTAAAGGACAAGAGCTCCCACATCCGGCTCATGGGTTTCGGCCACCGCATCTACAAGAACTACGATCCGCGCGCCAAGATCATGCAGAAGACCGCCCACGAGGTGCTGGCGGAGCTTGGCATCAAGGACGATCCCTTGCTGGATGTGGCGCGTGAACTGGAAAAGGCGGCACTTTCGGATTCCTATTTCATCGAGCGCAAGCTCTATCCGAACGTCGATTTCTATTCGGGCATAATCCTGCGCGCTTTGGGGTTCCCCACTTCCATGTTCACCGTGTTATTCGCACTCGCCCGCACCGTCGGATGGATTTCCCAGTGGAAGGAAATGATCGAGGACCCGAGCCAGCGGATCAGCCGCCCGCGCCAGCTCTACACCGGCTCCCCACGCCGCGATTACATGCCGATGAGCAAGCGCGGGAAGTAGGTTGAAAACTCCCTCCCCACCCGAAGTGCCAGTCCCAACGATTGTCATTGCCGGGCTTGTCCCGGCAACACATGGCGCCGAGCTTATGGCATCGAACGTACTGCTCTATGGGTCGCCGGAATAAATCCGGCGATGACAGATTAGGAAAAACCGTTCAGCCGCCCCGTTCGTTCATCAGCATGGCGCCGATTTCGGCTTCGGCGACTTTCTTTCCGTCCACTTGGGCCTCGGCCCAGTATTTCCATACGGGCGGCCGTTTATTGGTGAGCTTCACATGGAAATGCACCGTGTCGCCGGGCATCACCGGCTTGCGGAAGCGCGCCTTGTCGATGGACATGAAGAACACCAGCTTGCCCGCGTGGGCATCACCGAGATGATTGAGCACCAGCGCACCCGCCGTCTGCGCCATGGCTTCGATCAGAAGAACGCCGGGCATTACCGGGCGCCCGGGAAAATGGCCCTGAAAAAATGGTTCATTGATGGTGACATTCTTGATCGCGGTGCCGCTTTGCTCGCCGTCGAGATCGATCATCTTGTCGATCAGCAGAAAGGGATACCGGTGCGGCAGCAGCTTCATGATGCGCGCGATGTCCGCCGAAGCGGAAGCGTTGTTTTCTCTGTCCTCGGACATTGCCGGTTCCTCAAATGAAGCGGACGGCCTGGTTAGCCGTCCGCTTCATTGTAGCCGGTGATACGGTTTCGTCTAGAAGCGAGTTCCAATCGAGAAACGGAACCACTCGGTCTCGTCGTATTTCGCTTTCATCAGCGGGTAAGCCGCTTCAAAGCGCAAGGGGCCGAACGGCGACTGCCAGATGACGCCGGCTCCAACCGCAGCGCGGAAGTCCATGGTGTCGAAAACCGTGCAATCGTCGCCACCGGTGCAAGTGCCACTACCGGAGGCAAGGCTCTTCTCAGGCGCGCCAAACACCGTGCCGAAGTCGGAGAACACCGCGCCCTCGATGCCCCATTCCTCAGGCAGGCCCACCGGGAAAGTGACTTCCACCGTGCCGATGGCGTAGGTCTGGCCGCCGATTGAATCCTTGTCGCCGTCGTTGCCAACTTGCCGGGGACCCACACCCGATTGGGCAAATCCGCGGAACGTATCGGCACCCTTGTAGAAGCGGTCCTGCAACGGAACGTAATCGCTGTTGAGCGATTCAATGTGCCCGGCGTTGGCTTCGAGCTTGAGCACAATAGATTCCTCATAGACCGGCAGGAAGTACCAGCCATGTCCTTCGATGCTGGCCGTATAGACATCGCCGCCAAGGCCGGCAACTTCCGTTTCGATCTGGCCGCGAAAGCCGTTGGTGGGGCGGACGGGGCTATCGAGATTGTCCCACGTGTAGGTAGCGCCGACATAGGATTTGAGAGAGTTACCCTCGCTGGCAATGACGGCCGGTGAAGCATTGTCCTTATCGATACCGTCGATCTCGCGCCAGATGACGCCGTATTTCAGGTTGATCGAGGAGTATTCGTCGAGGTTGAAGCCGGTGCGCAATGCGCCGCCGATTTGCTGGCTCTTGTAGGAGGACTTGGCCGTGTTATCCGTGCGCGTCGCAAACACGTCGACGCCGGCGGAAATCGGCAATCCCATGAAATAGGGTACGGTGTAGCTCACATCGACTTGCTGGCGCTTGAAGCTCATTGTCGTGCTGAGCTTGACGTTGTGGCCCTTCCCCAGGAAATTGCGTTCCTGCAACGAAACCGAGCCGACGACAGCCTCGGTCGTCGAGTATCCAATCGAGAAGTTGATCGAGCCCGTGGATTTCTCCTGCACCTCCACCACCAGCACGATCTTGTCGCCGGCCGATCCCGGATCTTCGCGGAAATCGATCTTGTCGAAGTAATCGAGGCTGGTAAGGCGCCGGCGCGCCCGGTCGATGAGCACGCGATTGAAGGCGTCCCCCTCGAACAACCGCAACTCCCGCCGGATCACCTCGTCTTCGGTCCGCAGGTTGCCGACGATATCGATGCGCTCGATATAGGTGCGGGGGCCTTCCACGATATTGTAGGAAATGTTGAGGGTGTTCTGCCCCTCGTTGCGGTCGATCTGCGGATTGACCTTGGCGAAAACAAACCCCTGGCGGGCTGCCTCAAGGGTCAAATTCTCGACGGTCTTATCCACGAGGCTTGCGTCATAGTCATCGCCCACGCCGGTTTTTATGCCCTCGCGCAACCCTTCGGGATCAAGCGATGCATCGCCCACGTTGACGGCGACATCGGCGACTGTGTAGCGCTGGCCCTCTTCCACCGTAAATACGATGACGAAATGCTCCCCATCCGGCGTCAGGCTGGCGTCGGCGGCAATCACCTTGATGTCGGCAAAACCGTTTTTGAGGTAGTAGCGCCGCAAGAGCTCCTTGTCGTATTCAACACGGTCGGCGTCATAGGTGTCGTTGCGGCTAAAGAATTTCCACCAGCGATGTTCCGAGGTGCCGATGACGCTCTTGAGGTCGCTGTCGCTGAAACTGGTATTGCCGACGAAATCCACGCTCTCGACCGTTGTTTCCACGCCCTCGGTGATTTCGAACACGAGATCGACGCGGTTTTGCGGAAGGCGGATGACCTTGGGGGCGACCTTCACCGAATAATAGCCAGTGCGGCGGTACAGCGCGATGATACGCTGCACATCGCTTTGCACCTTGGAGCGGGTGAACATCGTGCGTTCACGCAGCTCGACTTCCTTGGAGAGGTCCTTATCCTTGACTTCGCTATTGCCCTCGAAGTTGACCCGGTTGATCATCGGATTTTCTTCAACGCGGACCAGAAGCTGGCTACCGTCACGGAACATTTGCACGTCGGAGAACAAACCGGTCCGGAACAGCGCCTTCACCGATTCGTCGATCTTTTCCGGAGCGAAGGGCTCGCCTGGCGAAAGCTGCATGTAAGACAAAACGGTCTCGGTCTCGACGCGCTGATTGCCTTCGACAACGATCCGCGAGATCGTTTGGGCGTGGGCTACGGAAACCAAGGCCGACGGGCCGGCAACAGGTACCAGCGCCGTCAGGATGAATGCCAGCAACCCAACGGTAACAACTCGATAAACCATTAAAAAACCAATCTTTGCCAGCAAAGCCGCCCCACTAGAATCCCCGCCTGCGAACCGCCGTTTTATCTGCTTTGTTCTTGATTGCAAATGAAAGTTACCATCTTTTGGTCAGCCTCCGATCGCCATTGTAATCAGCCTCACAACATCATTCCAAGTGCCCACGATCATCAGCATGATGACGAGTGAAAAGCCCACCCGGAATCCCCACTCCTGCGCATTGAGCCCGAGCGGTTTTCCGCGCAGCGCTTCGATGCCGTAATAGACGAGGTGACCACCATCGAGCATAGGAATTGGAAAGAGGTTAATGAGGCCAATGCTGACCGACAGGAACGCGAGCACCGACAGGAACTGGATCACGCCGGCGGAGGCTGCATCGCCCGCGGCCTTGGCCATGGCGATGGGGCCGCCCAACTGATCGGTGCTTTCGTTGCCCGTGAAAAGTTTACCCAGATATTTGAAGGTGGTGGCAACGATGAACCAGGTTCTCTCCACGCCTTTTTCAACGGCACTCAGGGGGTCAAGCCGCTCATAAACCACATCACCTTGCGGGTTGTGTCTGACCCCGAGAAGGCCCAGGCGGAACTTGCCGCCAAAGCCGTCTGGCTGCTCTTGCAGATCGGGAACAGCTTCAACCGTAAGGCGCCTGCCCGAGCGATCGATCAAAATTGTGAGCTGCTCTCCGACCCGTGTCGCTACTATTTCCTGCAGATCGGAAAAACTGCGGATGCTCCGGCCGTCGATTTCCACGACCAGATCGCCCGCCAGGATACCGGCGCGCTCGGCGGCGCTGCCCACCAAAACTTCATCGATCCTCGGCTCTATCACCGGAAGGCCTACGGAAGCGAACGCTACGGCAAAGATGGCAATGGCGAGAATAAAATTGGCGAAGGGCCCCGCAGCTACCACCAAAGCCCGTTGCCAAACCGGTTTTCCGTGGAAATTACCGGGATCGCGGACCGCCTCGGCGGATAGGGTTTCGGGCATGCTCGTAGCGTTTGCATCGCCAAAGAATTTCACATAACCGCCGAGCGGTATCCAACACAGTTTCCAGCGTGTTCCGTGGCGGTCGCGCCAGCCTGCAATCTCGCGGCCGAAGCCAATGGAGAAAACTTCGACTTTGACGCCGCACCAGCGCGCCACAAGGAAATGCCCGAGCTCATGAATGAAAACGATAACCATGAGCGCCACGAGAAACGGGATCGCGTAAAACAGCAGGGTGGCAATTGGCATCCCGAAGAAATTCAGCAAATCCATGGTCTCTTCCTGTTTCCCCTGCCGAGCCGGGCCGGGACATCATTGTACCGCCGCCGCTCCTGGTCCGGCTGTTCCGCAAGGTTCGTGCCAAAACGCGAGAAACCTTTACCGGTCATTAACCACAAGACGGGGCATTTGCGACAATATTTCGGCGAAATATGGTTACCAGAGCAGAAGGCCCGCACCTGTTGCCGTGAGGCCACTACGGGCCAGCCCGACGGCTGCGGCGACGATTGCCACCGCAACCAGCCCGTCCACACGATCAATGATGCCGCCGTGGCCGGGAATAAGGCGGCCTGAATCTTTCACGCCATAGTGGCGTTTCAAGGCCGATTTGAAGAGATCGCCGCCTTGCGCGGCCAACGCAGAAAAACCGGCAAAGAGGGCCAATGTTGCAATTGCGCCCAATCCCGCCGCCCAGGCAAAAATCGCCGACGCCAAAGCGCCCCCGACGATTGCGCCGGCGAGGCCCGCCCACGTCTTCCGCGGCGATATATTGGGCGCAAGTTTCGGCCCGCCAATGAGCCGGCCGGCGAAATAAGCCAGCGTATCCGCCGCCCACACAATGGACACCAGCCAGAGTATGGCCCACAGGCCGTAGACTGCGTCGCTGCGCAACAGCACCAGGGCGGCGACCGGCAGACCGACGTAGGGAACGCCGAGGTAGCGCCAAATGGCCCCATTAGGGTCCTGGAACCATGCGGCGGCGGCGGAAATAATCCAACACACGGCAATCGCTGCCAAGGCTGGCGCGATCCCGGCGCTGAGCGGCAGAAAAACTCCACATAGCGCGCCGGCTCCGTGCAGAGCAAACTGCAGCGGATCCTGCCCATGCGCCATGTTAGTCCACTCCAGCGCCATGAACACGCCGACCAAAGCCACGAGCAAGCTGAACCAGATACCGCCAGCCCAAACATCAAGGAGGACGGCGGGAATAAGCACCGCGGCGGACAGGGCGCGGGCGCCTAAATCGCCCCACTTCGCAGCCACCGATTGCTGCATTAGGCCAACCGGGCGCTGAGACCGCCAAAGCGCCGGTCGCGCAACTGAAAGTCGGCGACCGCCCGGCGAAAGACGTCGGCCGTGAAGTCCGGCCAATATTCCGGCATGAACACGAATTCGGTATAGGCGCATTGCCAGAGCAGATAGTTGGACAGCCGTTGCTCGCCGCCGGTTCGGATCAACAGATCCGGATCGGGAATGCCGCCCGTGTCCAAGTGGTTTGCGAGCACAGCGGATGTGATGTCAGCGGGATCGATCTTGCCCTCCGCGACCTTGACGGCAATGGTCCGCGCCGCTCGGGTGATCTCCTGACGGCTGCCATAGTTGAAAGCGACGATGAGCTTGAGCTGCGTGTTTTCCCGGGTGAGCGCTTCGGCCTCGTCGAGCAACTTCACGATGTTGGGATCAAGCCCCTGGCGCTCGCCGATGACGGCGATCTTGACACCCGCCTTGTGCAAATCCACCACATCCATGCTGATGAAGCGGCGGAGAAGTTCCAAAAGAAACGAAACCTCGGTCGCGGGCCTTGACCAGTTCTCGGAGCTAAAAGAATAAATGGTGAGGTATTCGATGCCCAGATCGGCCGCGGTGCGCACGGCATGGCGCAGCGCATCGACGCCCTGCTTATGCCCGGCCGAACGTGGCAAACCCCGTTCCGATGCCCAGCGGCCGTTGCCGTCCATGATGATGGCAACGTGGCGGGGAACACAAGTAGCGGGCAATGGGTTTGGCATTGGCGGGTTTACGTCTCAGACCTGCATGATCTCGGCTTCCTTGCCCTTGAGCGCCGCGTCGATCTCCTTGATCGTCTCGTCGGTCATTTTTTGAACTTCGTCGGCTTTTTTCTTATGCTCGTCCTCGCTGATCGCATGCTCCTTCTCGAGCGCCTTCAATTGGTCCATGCCGTCGCGGCGCACATTGCGCACGGCGATGCGGGCTTTCTCCGCATATTGATGGGCGACTTTCACCAGTTCCTTGCGGCGATCTTGTGTCAGATCGGGCATACGGAGCCGGATGACCTGGCCTTCGGTTTGGGGGTTGAGTCCGAGATTGGACGCCTGGATCGCCTTCTCTACCGCAATCACCAGGCCTCGATCCCAGACGCTGATCTGCAAAAGCCGTGCTTCCGGCACCGTGACCGAGGCTACCTGGTTCAGCGGCATGCTGGCGCCATAGGCATCCACATGAATAGGCTCCAGCAGGCTGGCGGCGGCGCGGCCGGTTCTGAGACCGCCGAAGTCGTGCTTGAGTGCCTCGGCCGCGCCATGCATGCGGCGCTTGATATCGGGGCCGTTAAAGGGTGCGGGCTGGGCCATGGGATCAATCCTTCGTCACGGTGGTAAAACGGCCGGCGCCGTTGAGCACATCGAGAACAGCGCCCGGCTTGCGGATCGAGAACACAATTACCGGAATCGCGTTATCCCGCGCAAGGGCGATGGCGGCTGGATCCATGATGCGGAGATCGTTGGCCAAAATCTCGCCGAAGGTAATCCTGTCGTAGCGGATTGCCTTTGGGTCTTTCTTGGGATCCGCCGAGTAGACACCGTCGACACTGGTGCCCTTCAACAGCGCCTCACACTGCAATTCGGCAGCGCGGAGAGCGGCACCTGTATCCGTGGTAAAGAATGGAAGGCCGGTGCCCGCCGCGCAAATCACGATCCGCCCCTGCTCCAGGTGGTGAATGCCCTTGGCGGGCGAATAGGTTTCACACACCGTCGGCATGGCGATAGCCGAGAGGACCCGGGCGTCAGTTCCCTTCGAATTGAGCATGCCTTGCATGGCGAGTGCATTCATGACGGTCGCCATGATGCCCATGTGATCGGCCGAAACCCGGTCCATGCCCTTGGCGGCGCCGGCAAGCCCGCGAAAGATATTGCCGCCACCGATAACAAGGGCGATTTGCGCTCCCTGATCGGCGCCCGCAATGATCTCGTCAGCAAGACGCCCCACCGTTTCGAGATCAATACCGAAGGGCTGCTGCCCCATCAGCACTTCACCCGATAGTTTAAGAAGGACGCGCTTGAATGCGAGTTTGCTCATGATTTCAAAACCCAAGAGATTCGTCCAACGATTTAAGCTCGCATCCTAGCGGTCATCCCGGCGATTCGCGCGATTGGCGAATGGGCTGTTTCGTGGTTACTATGTAACGTGAACATGCAAGAAGGGAAATGGGCCATGCGTATATTGATCCTCGCTTCGACAATTCTGGCTTTCGGCGCTATTCCATCATGGGCCGAGATTGGCGCCACCTGCGGCGGCATTGCGGGAACGCAATGCGGCGAGAAGGAATGGTGCAGCTACCCGCCGGAGAATGCCTGTGGGAAGGCCGATGTCACGGGCGCCTGCAAGGCGCGGCCTGATGTATGCACAATGGACTATGTTCCGGTGTGCGGATGCGATGGCGTGACTTACACCAACGCCTGCACCGCCCAGGCAGCCGGAACGGACGTGGCCCAGGCTGGCGCCTGCTGATCTGCCCGGCACCGTTTTCACGGAACTCCCGCAAGCGCCAAACGTTTAGCGCGTACAACACATACGCGGAGAAACAGCATGGCACGGAAAAATCTCAAGCTTCCCAAGCGAGTCGGCGGGATGAAACTGCCAAAGAAGGCCCGCAAGATGGGCAATAGCGTCTTGGCCGATCCCCTCGGGCGGGAAATCCTGGCAGGTGTGCTGGTAAGGGCGGGATCGGCGATGATGAACCGGCAAGCGCAGGCCGGATCGGCAGCGCGGCGTTTCCTCTCCCACCCGGTTGCTTCCACCCGCTCGGCTGGAGGTGCCGTTGCCGAGGCTGGCGCGGACGCCGCTTCCGCCGTCGGGCAGACGGCGGGAAGCCTCTCGACGCTTATGCTGGATGCGTTCGACAGCTTCATGGGCCGCCTGAATGGTGATCGGAAAACGAAGAAGGCTAAGGCTTCCAAACGAAACGACCGCAAGTCCAAGGGCTCGGGGAAAAAGGACCGCCGGCACTAACTTCCCGTTTTTGCTCGTAGATCAAACGTAGGCGATCGTGCGGCCCATGGCGGCGATGAACAGCCAGACAAGCAGTGAAAACCCGGCGGTGAACCGGACCCTCGGGTTGAGTTCTCCGTGACTTCGAAGATTCCACTCGTTGAGAGCAATGTTGAGCAGAGCAAGTCCGATCGCCACGATTTTGATGCGAAAGGCGGTGTTGCGAGCGAGAGCGGACGCTTCCGCCGAAAACAGAATAAACCCGGCGGCGGCAATGATCATCAGTACGATCAATGCCAGCGGGCGCAGCCTTGCGACAGTGGTGCGCGCCGGTTCACCTGCAAACACTCGCAGTAGGCGCAAATCCATCGTGGCCACAAGGCCGAAGAAAGCGATTACTGCGACGACGTGAGTGATATTCGCGATGGGATAAACGAATGTGGAATTGCGGACGAAGGCGGCGAATGTGGAGTCCTGAAGCGCTGCCCACACCGCGTCCATTTTAGGCTTCAGCGCAATTCGAAACGCTTGCCGTCAACTTCAATCCATTCGGCGCGCATCTCCGGAGATCCGTCACGTTTCGGATAACCGTAGGCGGTAATTTGCTTTCCCAGCGCAACCACTTCCGCAGTTGCTCCACGAGCCTGCATACGAGACAACGGGGCAAGCGTTACTTCCCACGCCTTGCCCTCGTGAGTGAGCATCACCATGCCGTGCGGATTAGCCAGCGAAACCTGCTGGATTTCCGACATAATCGTGACAGGGCGGGTGGCGTCGTAGGAGCCCCAGCCGTGATGGGCGGTGGCGGGAACGGCAGTGAGCAACAGGGCCGCAAAGGCGAAACAGGATCGGCGCATGGGAGCCTCCCTTCGTAGTTGGAATATAGGGCACCCTTTGCAGGCGGCAAGCGGAAGCACCAGCTTTTATCTCATGACTAGCTTAACTAGCGGGACGATTCGCTCTATGCGCGGAATTATTTTCGACGAATGCCGATTGCTGCCTCGGCGCGCTGGTTCTGTGCCTCACCGTTTATCGCTTCCAGCACCTTGGCAATGTCGCTCCCCACAGAGATTTGCGGCTGTGACGGCTTTCGGAAGAAGTGCCAAAACTCCCAGGATTTGATCAGTACATCGGCCTTGGCGAACGCTCTTATGAAGGAGGTTTCTTCGCGCAGGGCATGGTTGAAGAACGCATCTCCGAAGTAGGTCCAATCGCGGCCATTGGCGCACCCGAACGAGGTGCGGTCAGCGGCGGCGGCCATGATCAAAGTGTTGGGACCTTGCAGGGGTGGAATGAAGCTTCCCGAATGGCAAGCTGAAATGATCAGCACCCGGTTCTTGATGCGGGCGTTGTCCAGCGCCTCCGCCAGATTCTCCGGGGTGATCTGGTTGAGCGGGTAGCCGAGAATATCCACGGAAACGGTGCCCTTCGCGCCATGGCTGGTGATGAACAGCACCAGCACATAGTGCTCACGATCCATGGCCTTGCCGATCTTCCTGAGCGCAACCCCTATGTTCGTAATGGAGGCGAGTGGCACAGTGTCGAGTGTCGCGGGACTGTTGATCAGCACAATTGAGCGGCCACGAGTACCAAAGCGTTCATCGAAAAGCGTGCGGACATTTTGCACCTCTTTGCTGAAGACATCCTGGTCGGCATTGGGAGCAGCCGCGAGGAGGAAATAGTGAGGAGCCCCAGATGGCGACGGTTCGAGTTTGCCCGTCGCGGCGTTTACCAGTTCCGGCTGACGGTAGAGCGTAGCCTCAAAGCCATTGGGCGGCCACGCTATACTTCTTTTTCGCCGTTCTCAGTTGGCTGTTCCGGCGCAAGGTAGGCGATCGCGGCGGGCGACAAAGCCCAGATATCTCTGCGCGACCAATTGGTGCCATCGCCGTAAATCGCGGGTTGGCTGGGAATGAGCATGAGGGGTAAAAGCACCACCGCCACCAAGCGACAGCCCGGAACCGCCCCTCGCCCCACCACAGGCTTCGCCCAGCGCGCCACACGAGCAGAAAAGACAGACCCAGGACCCCATAGGCGAGGCCGTACCAAATCCATAGAGTCCAATCGGTTTTGCCGCCATCGAAAACGCCTGTGACAAGGAGAGCAGCATATGCGATGGCCATCGCAACGCTTGCCGCCGCGCCTACGGTGGCGATGTCGCTCAAGGCCCAGCCCAAGCGAGGGTTCCACTTGCGCCTCATCAGCACAATCCGAGCCAGCATGAGAGCCCAGCCCGCAAGCGCTGCGGTTATCCCGTATTCGTTGAAAGTCAGCCCCGTGCCGCCGGAGACCAATGTGTCATAGGCGACGCCGATACAACCAGTAAGTATCAGAACTGCAATAACCGCGATCGGGCGCAGCGGTGCCGGATGCATTGCGATGTGGCGGAAGGTGACGATACGCAGGGCGCGGCGGAGGACTATCCTCAGTTCAACAAACAATCGCCGCTGCATAATCCTTCCCCATGTCAATCCGGGAGTATGGGTAACAGCGTGCGATTACCAGAAAATGAAACGGGCATCTCAATTTGTCGGGGTAGGAGAACCGTGCGGGTCAGGTTGAGCGGCGTGTGTGCCTGCACATGAACAAACTTCGGCTCAGTTTAGGTTGGAGCGCCTGACATCTTCGCCACTTCAGCGGCGAAGTCATCATCTTTTTTTTCGATGCCCTCTCCCAGCTGCATGCGGACATAGCCGAGCAGCTTGACCGGAGCGCCAGCCTTGCTGGCAGCCTCGGCAATCGCTTGGGTGACGTTCTTCGTTCCGTCATGCACCCAGGCCTGCTCGAGCAGACAGTTTTCCTTGGCGTAGGTCTTGAGGCCGGAGGCCGCGATCTTTTCAAGGACGTTGGCAGGTTTGCCGGCGTTCTTCTCTTCGAGAATGGCCTTCTCGCGCGCCAGCGTTGCGGCGGGAACGCCGGAAACATCCATGGCGACGGGATTGGTTGCCGCGACATGCATGGCGAGCATGCGGCCGAATTGGGCGAGTTCATTTTTGTCGCCCGTTGATTCGAGCGCCACGAGCACGCCGATCTTGCCCATGCCGGGGGCGATCTGGTTGTGGACATAGGAACCGATGACGCCATCCTCCACCGAAAGCGCAGCGGTGCGGCGCACCGCCATGTTTTCCCCGACGGTCGCCACCATCTCGGCAACATACTCGGCAACCGCGTGGCGCGAGCCCGGGAACTTCATGGTCTTGAGCTTCTCGGAATTGCCGCCGGCCTCGAGCGCCAGTTTGGTGATCTCCGCCACCATGGCCTGGAACTTCTCATTGCGCGCCACGAAGTCCGTTTCGGAGTTGACCTCGACGGCCGCACCCGTGGTGCCTTTGACGGCCACGCCCACGAGTCCCTCGGCGGCTATCCGGGTTGATTTCTTTGCGGCCTTGGCAAGACCCTTGGTGCGCAGCCAATCGACGGCGGCATCCATGTCCCCATTGGTGGCGGCAAGGGCAGCCTTGCAGTCCATCATGCCCACGCCAGTCTTTTCGCGCAGGTCCTTCACCATGCCAGCCGTGATCTCAGCCATGATCAGGCCGGAACATCTTCGGCGGGCGGTGCCTCGGCGGCTCCCATATCCGCGCCATGCCCGGTCTGGGCCATGGAGATGCCTTCGATGCACGCGCGGCTGAAAAGATCGCAATAAAGGGCGACCGCGCGGCCCGCGTCATCATTGCCGGGGATGGGATGGGT
>JBKKDI010000172.1:0-30893 GCA_046708645.1 Aestuariivirga sp. | reverse complement strand
TTGCATAGAAAACCCGGTTGGCCTCCATCGGCGCTAGCTTGACAATGCGCTCCGATAGATCGAGTGCCGATTGGGCAACGCGGCCAAAGAAGGCATGATAGGCCGGAAGTTTCGCATAGGCGCGTTGTGCGGCCTCGATCAGTCTCTTGTTGTCAAAACCAAGAACGGCATTCCATAGGCCGGAATTGCCCTCGAGGTATTTCCGTCCCTGATCGTCAAAAATGTACACGCCCTCGCCACGATCCACGATGAGCGGTCCCGATTGCTCAAGTGTCGCAATGTTGGAAAACGGATGCATGAATGCGCTGGGATAATTGCGTTGGACCACTTTTTTCTCCTGGCGGCTCGCGGACCGCCCCGGCAGCGCCGGAGCGGCGGTTGATTGCAGATTGACAGGTTATGCGGTCAGTTCGCCTTGACGCGCGACCAAGCACGATCATAGGTTTTGAGGTCCGCTCCCAAATCCTCGAAGATTTGCAGTTTCGCACGCACATCCGGAGGCGGATTGGTGGCCGGATGGCTTTTTAGCTCCGGCGGTAGCAGCTCAATGGCGGCCTTGTTTACCGAGCCATTGGTCAACATCGTCGTGTTCAGCACCGAGACGTCGGGACGCATCATGTATTCCATGAACTTCAAAGCGTTTTCCTTGTTCGGCGCGGTCTTCAGCATACAAAGGTTTTCCTGATACATGGTGGCGCCCTCTTCAGGGATGACAAAGCCCAGCTCTTCAGGATTCTTGTTCACGTTGAGCACCGCGCCCACGTAATAATGCGAGGCCGCCATATCTCCGGATTCGATCAGCGGGATCACGTCGTAGCGGAAGGCTGCCACATTGGGCTTTTGCTTGAGGACGAATTCTTCGGCCAGTTTGATGTCGGCTGGATCGCGTGAATTCACCGACTTTCCGTTCATGATCAGCCCGACCCCGAGAGTCTCGCGCAAGTCATCGAGCAAGGTGATCTTGCCGGGATTTTTCGCGGCAAAATCGAAGAGTTCCTTCCAGGATTTGAGATCGCCGCCCACGACTTTCTTGTTATAGAAAATGCCGACCGGCCCCCATGCGTAGGGCAGGCAGTACTCGGCCTTGGGGTCTTGTTTCGAGCGTAGTGCCCCGGGATCGATATTTTCGAAGCCCTTGACCTGGTTGATGTTGGTTTTTTCCAAAAGACCCAACTGCAGCATGATGTCGTTCATATGCACCGATGGCCAAATCAGGTCGTACCCGGTGGCGCCCGCCTGGATCTTGGCAAGCATTTCTTCGTTGGTCGAATACGTGTCGAGCGACACTTTGACGTCGAATTCCTTGGCGAACTTGTCAATCACTTCCGGATTGATGTACTCACCCCAGTTGTAGAGATGCAGTTCACCCGCGGCGTTAGCGGGACCGGCGGCGATCACAACCAACGAGGCCAGAGCAACACATGAGAACGACAAACTCTTGAACCACTTCATGACTTCCTCCTTTGTTAAGTTTTTCTTGATCTCAGATAGAGGCCGGCACTGGCCACGACGAACGAAAAGGCGATCAGCAGTACGGCTAGGGCGTTGATTTGCGGGCGTATGCCGCGCCGCATCATAGCAAGGATGAATAATGGCAGTGTCTGCGTATCCACGCCCGCGATGAAATAAGTGATCACCACATCGTCGAGCGAGATGATGAAGGCCAGCAGAAAACCGCCGACGACACCCGGCATGATCAACGGCAGTGTGACTTTCCGAAACGTCGTCAGAGGCCCGGCTCCGAGGTCGGCGGACGCCTTCTCAAGTGTGGTGTCCATGCTGGCCAGCCGCGCCGTCACGATGACATAGACGTAGCAGGACAGGAATGTGCAATGGCCGATGATGATGGTGAAAAGCGAAAGCTTGAAGCCCGCGCCCACAAAGAAAATTAGCAAAGCGATGCCAAGCACGATGTCGGGCATGATCATCGGCAGAAGCAGCACGGCCTGATAGACGCGCTTTCCGAAGAATTGGTAACGTGCGGTGGCAAGTGCTGTTGCCGTACCGATCGCTGTGGAGACAGCACTCGCCGATAACGCCACGGCGAAGCTATTCTTGACGGCCTGAAAAATACGGTCCGGGTTTTCAGTGAAGGCGGCGTCGAAGGCAGCACCGGCGGGTTGCATGCCGAAGAGCGTGCGGTACCAATCGAGCGTGAAACCGGTCCAGACGACCATGTTGATGGAATTGGCGTTGAAGGAATAAACAAAGATGAGAGCCAGCGGGGCATAGAGGAAAAGAAGGAAAAAGACGCCATAAGCGTTCAGCGCCGCCCATCCTATGGAAACGCGCTTGCCGCTACGCATGACCGGCCTCCATTCGCGCTTCGTGACCGCTGGTCCGCACCACTTTTAGAATGTAAACCAGCACCAGGATCAGCACGCTCGCCATGATGACCATCGAGAGCGTCGAGCCGAAGGGCCAGTTGCGCGCCTGCAGGAATTGCCGCTCGATGACGTTACCGGCCAATTGCACCTTCGAGCCGCCGAGGAAGGCTGGCACGATGAAATTCCCCAACGCGGGAATGAAAACGATAACGGAGCCTCCGGCGATTCCAGGCGCGGTCAGTGGCAGGATGATGCGCCGGAAAGTTTGCAACGGCGTGGCACCCAGATCCTGCGATGCCTGAACCAGCGACCAATCGAGCCGCTCGACGCTCGCATAGAGGGGCAGGAACATGAAGGGGATCAGCACATAAACCAACCCCAGGATCACCGCGAATTCCGTGAAGATCATGTTCAGCGGTTCGTCGACGACGCCCAGCGACATGAGTGCTGTGTTTATGGCGCCGGTGGGCCGCAACAGCAGAAGCCATGCGTATATCCTCACCAGGAGATTGGCGAAGAAGGGAAGCGTGATGGCGAAGAGCAAGAGGTTCTTCGCCGTGCCCCCCATGCGGCTTACCCAGAACGCTACAGGATAGCAGATCAGCAGCGAGATGATGACCGTAAGCACTGCGTACTTCAGGGAGTTGAGGATGATCCGGGCATAAAGCGGTTCAAACTCTTCGCCGCCGCCCAGGGGCCAACCGAAGAGCCTGCCATAGTTATAGGGATAGAACGACCAGACGACACCGCCGTAGAGCCCCGGTTCGAGAAAACTGTAGACAATCGTTATGCCAAGCGGAATCAGGAAGAATATGCCGAGAAGCAGGGTAACTGGCGCCAGCAGCAAGACCAGCGCCCTCGACCGTTCCCTTCCCATGGCGCGCTGCACAGCCATTACTTTCCCCCACTTGCCATCAGATGGGGCGCGGAAGCCGCATAGTGGAGGCTGATTGTCCGCCCGGGTGCGAAACTGCCGTTGGCCGCACCCCGCGCGTGGCGATGCAGGGCGGTGATCGGCGTGCCATTCTTCAGGCGGCCGTGCAGATGCAAATCGGAGCCGACGAACACAACGTTTTCGAGCGTCACCTCAAGCCGGCCGGGAAATGCCTTTCCCTTCTCCGCGAGACTAAGGTGTTCGGGCCGCAACACCACATCAACCATATCGCCATCGGCAAGTCCGTTCGCAACCACATGTATTTCCATTCCGCCATCGACCTTGACCACGCTGCCACGGCGGCGCCGGGCCAGCTTTCCGGTGAGGATGTTGCTCGTGCCGATGAAATTCGCCACGAAACGATTAGCGGGCCTGTCATAGATTTCGGCAGGGGTCCCAAGCTGCAGAATGCGTCCCCGGTCCATAACCGCAATACGATCCGACATCGTCAGCGCCTCTTCCTGGTCATGGGTGACGAAAAGGAAAGTGATCCCGACAGTATGCTGAAGGTGCTTCAGTTCGATCTGCATCGACTGCCGCAGCTTGCGGTCGAGAGCCGAAAGCGGTTCGTCGAGCAGGAGCACGCGCGGCCGGTTTATCAGCGCGCGCGCCAGTGCCACACGCTGTTGCTGTCCGCCCGAAAGCTGGGAGGGCTTGCGCCGTTCAAGCCCGGTGAGACTGACGAGACGTAGCGCTTCCGTGACGCGCTCGACTCGCTCCTGCCGCCCACCCCCCGCGACCTCCAGCCCATAGCCAATGTTCCCGGCCACGGTGATGTGCGGGAACAGGGCGTAGTTCTGGAACACCATATTGAATGGCCGCCGGTGCGCCGGAACGGCGCTCATTGCCCGGCCCTCAAGATAAATTTCGCCCTCATCCAGGTCTTCGAATCCAGCGATCGTCTTGAGCAGCGTGGTCTTGCCGCAACCTGAGGGACCGAGAAGGGTCAGAAATTCGTTGCTCCTGATGGCAAGATTGACGCCATCAAGCGGCACTACCGTGCCGGTTTCGGGCGTCCGGTAAGACTTGCGTGCGCCGGTTACGCGAAGCAGTTCATGATCGGAAGTTTGCCCCATGAGCTTTAAAGAACCCGGCTCCGTCCTTTTGTTATTACCCTTTATAATGTCTATTGCTTACGGTAAAGTACAAAAATGAGCGAGTCGCACGCGCCTGGGCTTAAAAGCGAACTCCAGAACGAACTTGTCGGCCGGATCAAGGAATTGATCCGCTCACGCCATCAAATGACCAATGGCCGTGTCCGGGAAGCAGTGCTCTCGCGCGCCATCGGAGTTTCGAGGACGCCCATTCGGGCTGCCCTGCGCCATCTCGTGGGCGAAGGCATACTCACGGCGCATTCCCAAGGCGGCTACGCCGTTCTGCAAACACCTTCGCTTGTCCGTGAAACAATGGCAGGCAGCGAGTCCGCTTCGAGCCTGTACGGCCGCATGTTGCGAGATATTGTCCTGAACGAAATGCCCGATCCTGCATCCGAGCAGGCGTTGATGCGCAAGTACGAGGCCGGGCGTGGAGAGATAGCCCGCGTATTGCGCCGCCTCGTCAGGGAGGGTTTAGCAGAACCCATGCCAGGACGCGGCTGGTCCATGCTCAAGTTCGACGGCGAGCAGATGTCCCGAAGCTACCATCTGAGATCCATTCTCGAACCGGCAATGCTGCTCGATCCCAAGTATGCCGCCGATCTTGAAGCTTTGAAGCGACTGCGAACCGATCATGCCGCCGCGCTGTCAACGCTGTCGCTGGAGTCACCCTGGAACGAACTGTTTGAACTCGATGCCGCATTTCACGAGACATTGGCCCGCGGCAGCCACAATGATTTGATCGTCGATATCGTCCGGCGGCAAAACCACCTCAGGCGTCTTGCCGAGTTCTTCGGTTATTCGCGGCTTGAAAGAGTTCGCGCATCCTTGATTGAGCATGTCACCATCATTGATGCCATCTTCTCCAGCGACATGATTTGGGCCTCGTCGTTAATGCTCCGGCACTTGACGATTTCACGAATAGAGACGGAAGAGAATTTTAACAGGGACCTTGAGGCGGTGCGGTCGCAGTCGAGCGGCCTTGAGGAATTACGCTAACGCGGCTGATCCGGCATAAGCAAACCTGCAGGGTTTTGCTCTGGTAAGTTTCAGAGATCAAATCTTCCGCCATGGAGTTGTTTCTTCAATGGGTTCGCCGAAGCTCTCGACATCTGCGGTCGCTCGGGAAACGAAACGCCCAGAGCCCGGTTTGGCGCAGAGCTTTCCGCCGGCAACCACAGGCACACCACGCACCAGCACCGTTGTGGGTCTGCCGGTAACCTCGATGCCTTCATAAGGTGTAAACTCCACGCGCGAATGCAGCAGGGTTTGCGTCAGCTTCCATTTGGCTTGCGGATCCCATAGCGCCAAATCAGCATCCAATCCTGTCTCTATCCGGCCTTTCAAATGTGCAAGCCCATAGATTTCGGCGGCATTGCGCGCCGTCAGATCGAGGTAACGTTCAAGCGAGAGACGGCCGCTTAGCAGACCTGCTGAAAAGAGTAGGGGCAAGCGCGTTTCGAGGCCGGGTGTACTGCCCCCCGCCTTATCAAATGTAAGATTTTGAGGGTCTTGGAGCAGATCCGCGAGATAGTAGGGCGAATGATCCGAAGACCAAAGGTCGATTGTGCCGTCTTCCAAAGCTTTCCATAGGTGCTGCTGGTTGTTTCGCGAGCGTGCCGGCGGCGTGAACATATACTTCACTGCCTCCTCCATCGGCATGCGGTCGAGATCTGACGCACTGAAGAACACATATTGCGGACATGTCTCGGCCATGGCATCCACATTCCGGGCTCTACTGCGAACGATCTCCTCTCCGGTTTGGGCACATGAGACGTGTACGATCACGATGCGAGCGCCCGTGATCTCCGCAAAAGTCAGGGCGCGATGGGCCGCTTCACGTTCCATGGCCTCGCCGTGAGCGATCGCGTGATAGCGTAGGTGCGTGTGCCCGAGGTCGGCGAGACGTTGACGGGTACGGCGGATGGCGGCGTCATTTTCCGCATGAACCATGACGATCATGCCGAAGCTGCGCGCCGCGTCCATGACTGCAAGCATCACATCGTCATCGACCGCGAAACCTTCATAGGTCATATACAATTTGATCGAGGTAACGCCTGCTTTCACCAGATCGCGAAACTGATTCATCAGATCGCTTCCGGTATTCATGGTCACGACACCATGCAGCCCGTAGTCGATGACCGAACGGCCGGCAGCGCAATTGATCGCCCGGTTGAACGCATCGATTGACGTCATCTCGGGCCCTGGAGATGCAAACGCAACGATGCAGGTCGTTCCGCCAAACGCCGCGGAGATTGACCCTGACTCAAAATCATCTGCCGTCGTGAAGCCTTTCCAGGTCGGCTGATCCAGGTGGCAATGCGCGTCGATTCCGCCCGGCATCACCCAGTGGCCACGCGCGTCAAGCTTTGCTTGGCCGGCCAGGTCCATGCCCAGTGCGGCGATACGGCCTTGCTCGATACCGACGTCGCATTCGCGCCAACCGTCGTCTAGGGCGACGCGTCCCCCTTTTATGACCAGTTCATGCATGCTTTGCACAAGTCGTTCGATCAGGCATCATGCTGAAGTAAACGAGGAATTTATGACATCCGAGATCGAAGACGCAACAGCATTTCTTGCTGAGCTTGTGCAGGCTCGCTCTCCCAACCCTCCCGGAGATGAGACGCTCGTTGCCAAAGCCATAATTCGCAAGGCGGCAGCCCTTGGACTGCCCAAGTTCACCTGTCATGCGAAAGACCCGCGGCGACCCAACATTATGATGAATTTGGGCCATGGTTCACCGACCCTTCTGCTTGCCGCCCACATGGATACGATGCCGCCCGGAAATCTGCCGTCATGGCACAGCGATCCCTATTGTTTGACGCACGCGGATGGGCGACTCGGGGGGTTGGGATCGGCGGACATGAAAGCTGCCGTCGCCGCCATGATCTTTGCGGCGGCTCGAATCGCCAAGTCGCCTGAAAACCAGGGCACGTTAACTCTCGTATTTTCATCAGATGAAGAAAACGGGTCGTCGTACGGCATGGAATGGCTGGCGCAGCAGGGCCTGCTTGTCGCCGACGGGGCGGCGATGACAGAGCCCTCAGGGCTGGGGCAAAAATCATGGCAAAGACTCTTTGTCGCCCAGCGCGGCCATTGTGTCTCTTGGTTGGTCGCTCGTGGCGTGCCGGGCCATTCGGGGGAACCGGTGAGCCGGGATCAACGGGCCTCCTATGCCTTTGTGAAGGCGCTGAATGCGCTTCTGGAGGCCGATCCCTTCGCAGAATGGATGCATTCGGTCGATGGCACGCGGCCCACGGTAAATGTTGCAACCATGGTCGAGGGTGGGATGGTTCCCTTTGCGCACCCGGAAAGTCTCAGGGCTTGCCTGGAAGTGCGGGTGATCGAGGGCATGACGGAAGACTTGGTGATTGGCCGGCTTCGCGACGTCATCGTGAAGGCCGGATTGAGTGATCGGGTGACGATCGAACCTGCCGCTCCGCCGCTGAACTGGATTTCGCCGGGCGAACAGGTTCGCGACAAGCGCCTGCTTGATGCGGCGAAATTCGCATGGCGAAAAGTCCTTGGCCGTGAGCCCATCCTTGCCGTCATGACCGCGGGCACGGATTCAAGTCATGCCAATGCTGCCGGCATTCCCGCCCTCCCGGCGTTTGGACCGGGTTCTTTGGGCGTTGCCCATAAGCCCAATGAGGCCCTGCCGGAGGAAGACCTTGGCCTGGCAATCGATCTATTCGAGTCGTTCATTCGCGCCTATCATCGGGAAACCCAGTATGTCTAAAGTTGCTTCCCCTAATGGCGGTCCATCAGCCGAAGACTTTCTGAAGGCTCGCTCATTTATCGAGCGCAATTATCTTCGCACGCCGCTGTATCCCTCTGCCATCCTCTCTCGGCAGCATGGCTGCGAAGTGTTCGTCAAATACGAGAATCATGGTCCGGTTCGTTCATTCAAGGCCAGAGGCGCGCTCTACCGTCTCTCGCTCCTGTCGGCGGATGAGCGCCAAAGAGGAGTGATTGCCGCTTCAACCGGCAATCACGGCCAGGGTATTGCCTATGCTGGCCGGGCTCTGTCGATTCCAACGACGATTGTCGTGCCGCAAGATGCTCCCGCCATAAAAACCGACAATATCCGCTTCCTGGGCAGTGAACTTGTGGTGTCAGGAAAACAACTTTCGGATTCAGAACATGAAGCCAGATCGATTGCGGCCAGAACCGGTCAGGTCATCATTGAAGATGGCGAGGATGCGGGATTGATGGCAGGCGCCGGTTCGATTGCCTGGGAAATTCTCGACCAGTTACCGGATGCGTCCGCTATCATTGTTCCTGTTGGCGGAGGCAATTTGATCGCAGCCACCGCTTTCGTGGCCAAGCGGCTCCGGTCCGATATCAAGATCATCGGCGTACAGTCGGCAGCAGCCCCTGCGGTCTATGAATCATGGCGGCATGGCAGCGTCAAAACCGAACCTTGCACAACCTTCGCCGGCGGTCTTGCGACCTCCCACCCCGGAACACTCGCGTTCGCCGTTCTTCGAAATTTGGTGGATTCGATCATCCTCGTAAGTGAAGACGGCCTCCACCGCGGAATAATGACCGCGCTCACCAGCACTGGACAGCTGGCCGAAGGTGCAGGAGCCGCGTCCTTTGCTGCATTGCCGAAAGTCGCATCCGAACTTCGCGGACAAAAGGTCGTTTTGCTGCTCACCGGGGGCAATTTGTCCGTGGAAGACTTAAAGGCGTTGCTGTTGAGCGGGTCATAAGCTCAAACAGCATCTCGATTTCCATTCTCTGCAATTTGGGTGGATTGCCAAAGTATGGAATGATATTCGGCTATGAGCTCATTTTGGGAAAGATTTCGGCGGGACTGGCTCGCCGTCTTCGGGCTGGTGACCATTGCTGTGCTCGTCGCAGCGGCTTTATTGGCACCCTGGCTTGCGCCCTATGATCCCTCGGAGCAGTTTTTCGATGGCCTTACCCTGGAAGGTGCGCCGCTGCCTCCCGGCGAACGCTTCTGGTTCGGCACCGATACCAATGGCCGCGACCAATTCTCCCGCCTACTCTATGGTGCGCGCACCTCGCTCCTCATCGGAATTGTCGCCAACGGCATCGCCGTCTTGATCGGCACCACGATCGGCCTCGTGGCCGGCTATGTGCGCGGCCTCCTGGGTGCCGCCATCATGCGGTTTACCGATTTGATGATGGCCTTTCCGGCGCTGCTTCTGGCCATAGCGCTGGCCGCCATCCTCAAGCCCGGCCTCAACATCGTCATTCTGGTGATAGCGCTGGTGAACTGGGTGCAAATCTCCCGGGTGATCTACACCGAAACCGTTGGATTGTCGGAGCGTGAATATATCGAGGCGGCGCGTGCCATGGGAGCGGGGACGGCGCGCATCCTGCTGCGTCACCTGTTGCCTCATCTCGTGCCGACCGTCATCGTCTATGCGACGCTCGGCATCGCCACCACCGTGCTGCTCGAATCCACCCTCTCATTCCTGGGGCGTGGTGTGCAGCCGCCCACTCCCGCCTGGGGCATGATGATTTTCGAAAGCCAGTCCTATTTCCTCAACGCTCCGTGGCTGGTCTTCATACCCGGCGCCGCGATCCTCATTCTGGCGTTAGCCTTCAATCTCGTGGGCGACGGATTGCGCGATGTCCTCGATCCCACCCAGAGAGGGCGCAGCTGATGCTGGTCTATCTCGCCAAGCGCCTTGCGGCCTCGTTGATGATCCTCTTGGGCGTCAGCGTGGTAACCTTCGGCTTGACCTTCATGATCCCTGCCGATTCGGTCACGATGCTTTCGAGAGGTATCTCGACAGCCGAGGTCCGCGCGGAGATGCGCCGTCAGCTCGGCCTCGATCGCCCTCTTCACGAACGATATGCGCTCTATCTCGGCCGCCTGGTGCAAGGCGATCTCGGTAAGTCCTATGCGCGGAAATCCGATGTGGGCGAACTCATCGCGTCCCGCTTGCCGCCGACGCTGCTCTTGATGCTGGCGGCGATTTTGGCGGAACTGCTGATCGGATTGCCGGCTGGCATCTACGCGGCCAGCCGCCGCGGCCGGTTTGGCGATAAGGTTGCCATGACGCTGTCCTTCGTCAGCGTCTCCACGCCGCAATTCGTGCTCGGCCTCACCCTGATTTATATTTTCGCTTATCTGCTGAACTGGTTCCCGCTCGGCGGCTATGGCAGCTTCTCGCATTTGATTCTGCCCGCGCTGACGCTGGGTCTGGGAGGCGGCGGCTGGTATTCCCGCATGATGCGATCCTCGATGATCGAGGTGCTGCGTAACGATTATATCCGCACCGCCCGCGCCAAGGGCATGCCGGAGTGGCGGGTAATCCTCAAACACGGCCTCCGCAACGCCATCCTGCCGATTGTCGCCATGATCGGCCTCGATGTCGGGATTTTCATGGCAGGGGTGGTGGTGGTGGAAAATGTCTTCGGCTGGCCGGGCATCGGCCAGCTCATGTGGCAGGCGATCCAGTCCCTCGATATTCCCGTCATCATGGGCGTAACCACGGTTGCCGCTTGCTTCATCGTCAGCGGAAACCTCATAGCCGACATGATTTCCCCGCTCATTGACCCGCGCATCAGCTTGCGCTGATATGGCCGCAGGCACGTTTTATCAGGGAGAAAACTCATGAAGCGCTTACTGATTTCAGCAGCTGCCCTCGCACTTTGCTTCGCAGCCCCCGCAGCCTTAGCCGCGACACCCAAACAGGGAGGTGCCGCGACCATCACCTTCAACAACGACCTGACCACCCTTGATCCCCATGTCGGCTACGACTGGCAGAACTGGTCGGTCATCAAGTCGATCTTCGACGGCCTCATGGATTATAAGCCCGGCACTACAGAACTCGAGCCCGATCTCGCCGAAAGCTACACGGTTTCCGACGACGGCCTCACCTACACATTCAAGCTCCGCGATGGCGTCAAATTCCACAATGGCCGCGCCATGACCTCGGCTGACGTCAAATATTCCTTCGAGCGCGCCGTCAACCCGGCGACCCAAAGCCCCGGCGGCGGCTATTTCGGCATGATCGCGGGATATGACGATGTGGCCGGCGGCAAAGCCACCGAACTTTCCGGCATCGCCACGCCGGACGACAAGACCGTTGTTTTCACGCTTTCCCGCGCCGATGCCACCTTCCTGCATTTGATGGCGATCAACTTCGGCTACATCGTTCCCAAGGAAGACGTTGAGGCGGCGGGCGCCGATTGGGGCAAGAAGCCGGTCGGCACCGGCGCCTTCAAGTTCGTCGAATGGGTGCCGGGCCAGAACATTAAGCTTGAGCGCAACAAGGATTATTTCCGCGCCGGCGTTCCTTCTCTCGACAACATCACCTTTGAATTCGGACAAGACCCGACGGTTGCCGTGCTCCGCCTCAAGAAAGGCGAGATCGACATCGTGGGCGATGGCATTCCCCCCGCCCAGTTCACCGAGCTCATGGCGGATATCGCCAACAAGGACCTGATCGCCGAAGGTGAACAGCTGCACACGGGCTATGTCACCATGAACGTGACGCAGCCGCCCTTCGACAACGTCAAGGTGCGCCAGGCCGTCAACATGGCAATCAACAAGGAGCGCATCGTCCGCCTGATCAACAACCGTGCGGGCCCCGCCAGCCAAGCGCTGCCGCCCGCCATGCCGGGCTACAATGCTGAAAACCAGGGTTACCCCTACGATCCGGAAGGCGCCAAAAAGCTTCTGGCGGAGGCTGGCGTGGGCGAGATCAGCACTGAGCTCTACACCATGAACGTCGATCCCAATCCGCGCATCGCTCAAGCCATCCAGCAAGACCTTGCGGCTGTCGGCATCAAGGCTGAAATCCGTTCGTTGGCCCAGGCAGAAGTTATTGCCGCAGGCGGTTCCGGCAAAGCACCGATGATCTGGTCCGGCGGCATGGCCTGGATCGCCGACTTCCCGGACCCCGCCAATTTCTATTACGGCATTCTGGGTTGCGCCGGCGCCGTCGAAGGCGGCTGGAACTGGGCGAAATATTGCAACAAGGATCTGGATGCCTGTGCCGCCAAGGCCGATGCCATGGCCAAGGAAGGCGACAAGGAAGCCCGCACCGCCGAATGGAAAGCGATTTTCGACGAAGTGTCGAAGGATGCGCCCTGGGCTCCGGTCTTCAACGAAAAGCGCTTCACCTATCACTCGGAACGCCTTGGTGGCGATCCGGCGCTGTTCACCGATCCCATCCATATCCCGGTGAACTACGACTACATTTTCGCCAAGGACGCACAGTAAAACTATGCATTTCCCCTTCCCCCTCGCGGGGGAAGGTGGCGCGAAGCGCCGGATGAGGGGGTGGCTCCGCCTCTCCAAAACATTACGGGACTCACTGAAACATCCCCCTCATCCGTCTCGCGCCTGCGGCGCGATCCACCTTCTCCCGCAGTGGGAGAAGGCAAGAATTGTGAAAGGCTCCACCGCCAATGCACAAGCACACCATTCACGAATGCCACTATGGCTGGAACCGCAACAATCCTCCCGTTGTCCGAATAGCTCCTGGCGAAACCCTTGAATTCAATCCGCTCGATTCCTCTGGCGGCCAGCTCACTTCAAAATCCAAGGTCACCGATATCGCCAACCTCGATTTCGGCAAGGTCAATCCCGTGGCAGGTCCAGTGTATGTGGAGGGTGCCGAGCCCGGCGATGCCATCAAGGTGACCCTTCTGCATTTACAGCCTTCGGGCTGGGGCTGGACTGCGAACATTCCGGGTTTCGGTTTGCTGGCCAATCAGTTCAAGGATGCCGCCCTCCATATCTGGAAATATGATGCGGGAACGCTGGCGCCCGCCATGTATGGCCCCGACGGCCGTGTGCCTTTAAAGCCTTTCTGCGGCACCATCGGTCTCGCTCCCGCTGAAGCGGGCCTCCATTCCATCGTGCCGCCCCGCCGCGTCGGCGGCAACATGGATATCCGCGACATGTCGGCGGGGACTGAACTCTATCTCCCCGTGGAAGTGGCGGGCGGCCTGTTCAGCGTCGGCGATACCCATGCCGCGCAAGGCGATGGTGAAGTCTGCGGCACCGCCATCGAAAGCCCCTGCGCGCTTGCTGCAAAATTCGATCTCATCAAGAGCGCCAATCTCCCGTTTCCAAGGTTTACAACACCGGGGCCGGTAGCGCGCCACATGGACATCAAAGGCTACGAAGTGACGACCGGCATCGGCCCCGATCTCATGCAAGGCGCAAAGGCCGCCGTCTCCGGCATGATCGATCTCCTGTCGAAACGCTACAACATGAACGCCGTCGATGCCTACATGCTATGCAGCGTCTGCGGCGATCTCAGGATCAGCGAGATCGTCGACCTTCCGAACTGGGTCGTCTCCTTCTATTTCCCGCGTGTCGTCTTCGAATGACGAACGGGCCGCTGCTCGCTGTCGAAGGATTGACTGTCGGCTTCAACACGGAACAGGGCCCGGTTCGCGTCGTCGAGGACGTGAGTTTCGAGCTGGCAGCGGGAGAGATGCTGGGCCTCGTGGGCGAATCCGGTTGCGGCAAGAGCGTCACCGCCCAGACGATCATGCGTCTTCTGCCCTCGCCGCCCGCCCGCATCGACGGTGGCCGCGTCATGTTCGAAGGCGAGGATTTGGCGGCAGTGCGGGAATCCCGCATGCGCAAGATTCGCGGCAACCGCATCGGCATGATTTTTCAGGAGCCGATGACGAGCCTCAACCCGACCCAGCGCATCGGGCGCCAGATTGCCGAGGTTTTGTCCCTCCATCGCGCCATGGCCTACGGCCAAGCCCGGGGCCTGGTCATCGATGTCGTGCAGAAGGTTGGCATTGGCAATGCCGAAAGACGGCTCGACCAATATCCCCATGAGCTTTCCGGCGGATTGCGTCAGCGCGTGATGATTGCCATGGCCATCGTCTGCGAGCCAAAATTGCTGATCGCCGACGAACCGGTGACTGCGCTCGATGTAACTATTCAGGCGCAGATCATGGAGCTGCTGAAAGCATTGCAGCAGGGCCTCGGCCTATCGATGCTGCTTATTACCCACGATCTCGGCGTGGTGGCCGAGATGTGCCGCAACATGGTGGTGATGTATGCGGGGCGGATCGTTGAGCGGGGGCCCACAGCGGAAATCTTCGGCGCTCCCCGCCATCCCTATACCGCGGGCCTCCTCGCGTCCTCGCCGCGCAACGCCAGAAAAGGCGAGAGGCTACCTAGCATTCCCGGCCTGGTGCCGCCGCCGGGTGCACGCAGCATCGGGTGCACCTTCGCCGAACGCTGCCCGCGCGCCCTGGAAATATGCCGCCGCGAATTTCCCCCCTTGGTGCTTGCGGGTGCCCGCGCTGCTGCCTGCTGGAATCCCGTGCCATGACCGCACTCATCGAGGTCCGCGACCTATCCAAGCACTATCCCTCGCGCGATGGAAAGGGTCTGGTCCGCGCGGTTAACAAGGTCAGCCTTTCACTGAAGGCCGGCCACACGCTCGGCATCGTGGGGGAATCCGGCTCCGGCAAGTCCACACTGGCGCGTCTCATGCTGCGGCTGATCGCGCCCACCGCCGGAGAAATTTTCTTCAATGGTGAAAGCCTCCTCGCACTTAATGCGGCATCACTTCGTCAAAAGCGCCGCGACATCCAGATGGTGTTTCAGGACCCTTACGCCTCACTTGACCCTCGCATGACTGTCGCGGCGATTGTCTCCGAGCCGCTCGATATCCATGGCATCGGAACCAAAAATGAGCGCAAGGCCAGGGTGCTTGAACTTCTCGATCTCGTCGGGCTCGACCCCAACGCGGCGTCCAAGTACCCGCACGAGTTTTCCGGTGGCCAGCGCCAGCGCATCGGCATCGCCCGCGCCATTGCCCTTGAACCAAAGCTCGTCGTGCTGGATGAGCCGGTTTCGGCCCTCGATGTCTCGATTCAATCGCAAATCTTGAACTTGCTGATCGATCTCAAACGCCGCCTGAACCTCTCCTATATTTTCATTTCTCACGATCTATCGGTCATCGAACATGTAAGCGATGAAGTGGCGGTCATGTATCTGGGGCGCGTCGTCGAATACGGCGCGGGGGAAAGCGTGTTCGCGTCCCCCCTCCATCCTTACACCCAAGCCCTGGTTTCAGCCGTGCCGGAAATAGACGCCGCGAAGAAACGGCAACGGATCGTGCTCGCGGGCGACCCACCTAACCCTGAGAACATACCGCCCGGCTGCCCCTTTCATCCGCGATGCCGGTTTGCAATGCCCCACTGCCGCGTAGTTCTGCCCGCGCTGAAAGTCACGCAGGGCCGCTCCGTCGCCTGTCATCTCTATTGATTGCACACGGCACAGCATCCCGAATAAATGGCTACGTGACTGACCGGCGCCGGCCAGGTGCGACAAATTAAGGCCCGTGCCAATCTATTCCGACTGCATTATAGTCCTATTTGCCTCCTTCCCACCGAGGGGCGGTTCGCGAGCCGTCGTTGATCGGGGAAAGGGATGCGGGGCCTGAAATGGCCTGTCTAACAGAGACAGGCCTAACCAGGGACCAGCTCACCATCCCCGGGTAGCCCGTGCTCGGTTACCCCGCCTTCAGTGCATCAAGGAGGAGGAAGATGAAACTATAAAATTTCTTCGTAAGTCGGTGGTGGGCAGGGTCAAAATCCGCGGCGCAGACGGTGCGATGTACCGCCTGTTGCTACTCTTTCTGCGGTGAAGCGCTGCCGGCGCCTCCCCTCCATCCCGAAACCAGCCTCTAGGTTTCGGCAAAGAAAAACCTCCAGCCCCATCGACGGCAAAGCCATGCCTGAAGCTCGGCCTCTTCTCTCCATCACCGGACTCCGAGCCGGTGATCCAGTCTGGATAGCAGGGTCAAGCCCCGCTATGGAGGGTCATGGGATCCATCGCCGCCTTTATCATCTCCGCATGTTTAGCGAGCAGGGCGGGATCGGCCATCTTCCCTGAATGCGCGCGAAGTTCGGTTCCCGCCTTGCGCGGCAGAATGTGCACATGAAGATGAAACACCGTCTGGCCGGCGGCGGGCTCGTTGAATTGCTTGATCAGAATGCCGTCGGCCTCGAATGCCACCGTGGCAGCGCGGGCCACTTTCTGCACCACCGTCATCAAATACCCAAGCATCGCCGGATCGGCATCGAGCAGATTGCGCGAGGCAGCCTTGGGGACGACCAGCGTATGCCCGTCCACCTGGGGCATCACATCCATGAAGGTGAGCGTCTCCTCGTCCTCATAAACTTTGTGACACGGAATTTCGCCCCGCAAAATTTTGGCGAAGATGTTATTGGGATCGTAGCTCATTAGAACTCCTGTTCCTGCCGGAACGGCGAATGGGCCGCAAGGGCCGCACTTTCCTGGTCCACGCCCTCCCGCTCGGCTTCGAGATATTGCGCCACCGCCCGCGACAGGCCGGGGTGCGCCAGATAGTGCAGGCTCCAGGTTTTTTGCGGAAGATAGCCCCGCGCCAGCTTGTGCCCGCCCTGAGCTCCCGCCTCGACACGAGCGAGCTTCCGATGAATGGCAAATTCCATCGCCTGATAATAGCACGTTTCGAAATGCAGGCAGGGGTGATGCTCAAGCGCTCCCCAGTTACGGCCATAAAGCGCATGGCTGCCGATGAAGTTGAGAGCGCCCGCGATCATCCGCCCGGCCCGAGTCGCGATCACCAGCAGGACATGCTGACTCAAACTTTCCCCAATCAAGCTAAAAAAAGCCCGCGTCAGATAGGGCGAACCCCACTTGCGTGAACCGGTGTCCATGTAGAACTTGTAAAAAGCATCCCAGTGCTTCTCCTGTATGTCCGCCCCAGTGATGCAGTCGAGCGTAATTCCCGCGCCCCGCACGGCGTCGCGCTCCTTGCGGATATTCTTGCGCTTTTGCGCCGAAAGGCTTTTCAGAAAATCGTCGAAATTGCCATAGCCCGGATTGTGCCAATGGAACTGAATGTCGGTGCGGCGAAGCCATGGCGCGGTGCCCAAGGCTTGCCAGTCGCGTTCCGGCAAGAAGGTAATGTGAATGGAGGAAGCGTGATCCTCCTTGCACTGATCAATCAGCCCCAGCGCCAGCGCCTTGCGCACGCCGGCGCTTTTCGCGAACAGGCGAGCCCCCGTTACCGGTGTAAACGGCACGGCAACTTGCAGCTTCGGATAATATCGTCCTCCAGCGCGGTGGAAGGCCTCGGCCCAGCCGTGATCGAAGACGTATTCGCCTTGCGAGTGGCTCTTGAGATAACAGGGCGCTATCCCCACGATTTCACCTCCGCCATCGGTCTCGACAAGATGACGGCCGGCCCAGCCGGTTCTCGCCGTGGCCGAGCCCGATTGTTCGAGCGCCCGGAAAAAATCGTGGAAAACCAGAGGGTTGAACTCCTCACCCGGCGGATTGGCAAGTCTGTCCCAGTCGCCCTTGGCGATGTCGCGCACGCTGGCAAGGCACTGGCGCATTCAGGGCAAAAACCCCTCGAACGTGATCTGGTCGCTGTAACGGCGAGCGATGGCGGCGTCCTCGGGCGAGCGGATGGTCCAACTGATGACCGGATGTCCGCTCTGGCGGAGTTCGGTGACGGGTGCAAAGGGTAGATCGCGGAAATGGAAGGAGACAAAATGCGGCGCGGTCCGCCCGATATGGGAGAAGCTGCGCAATTCGAGCCGCCGTTCCACTGGAAGAAAATCATAAAATTCATCAGCGGCACGATCCGCCACAATGCCTCGTACTGTCGCTGGCGATTGCAACCGCACCGCCTCGATCACATCGGGATCGAAGGACATAAGGCAGTGGGCTCCGCCATAGTCCCGTAACACCTGGACGGCGCGCTTCACCAGCCCGTCGCTGCTATCCCAATGGGACTTCAGTTCGATCACCAATGGCACCGCGCCGCGCACCTGCGCAAGCAGCTCCGCCAGACTCTGCACATGGTCCTTCGAATTGCGGATGGCGAGCTTCCGCACTTCAGCGCTGCCCAGATTTTTCAACGAGCCCTCGGAGTGTGTGAGGCGTTCCAGCCTCTCGTCGTGAAACACCATCGCTTCGCCATCTGCGGCGATTTGCAAGTCGCACTCGATCGCAAAATTCCCCGCCAGGGCGGCGGCGAAGGCGCTCGCCGTATTCTCGGCGATCCCCCGCGGCGGATCATGGAGGCCGCGATGGGCGATAGGCCGCGCCACCAGCCAATCGAGGGCGCGGGTCCGGGGCGTCATATGGGCGGTCATTCGATCTCGGCTACGGCCTCGACTTCAACCGAAAGATTGACCGGCAAGGAAGGCGCACCCACCGCCGAGCGGGCGTGCCGGCCCCTGTCGCCGAACACCTCGACCATGAGATCCGACGCGCCATTGACCACCTTGGGGTGGTCGGTGAAGGACGCCGTGGCGTTGACGAATCCCACCAGCTTGACGATGCGTTTCACCCGATCGAGATTGCCGCCGCAGGCCTCTCGCAATTGGCTCAGAACATTGATGGCGCAGCCTCGCGCCGATTTTGCCCCATCCTCCAGCGAAACACCCTCACCGAGCTTGCCCGGATACTGGATTTTGCCGTCAAACGTCGCACCTTGCCCCGAGACGAACACGAGATTGCCGGTGCGCACCCATGGCACATAATTCGCCACCGGTTTCGATGGAACCGGCAGCGTGATGCCGAGTTCATTAAGGCGTTGGTCAATCGTTCCCATATCAGTCTCCGGTTCCACAAATCACGATGATGTGCGACAATGGACCATCGCGCGCAAGGAGTTTCAAGGCCAATGCGAATTTCGTTGACCGCCATGCTCTTGCTGGCGAGCCTTCCAGCCGAGGCGGCCACCATCGCCGCGCACCGGGCCGTTTACGACCTGAAACTGGTCCGGGCGGGAGACAGCTCATCGCTTTCGGCGGTCAGCGGCAGGCTGGCGTTTGAAATCCAGGGCTCGGCCTGTGAGGGGTGGACCGTCAATTTCCGCATGGTGAACCAGTTCAGCCCGGTCGAGGGCCCCCAGCGCACCGTCGATACCCAATCGACCGCCTTCGAAAGTGGTGATGCGCTCAGTATGCAATACAGCGAGAAGGAATTTGTCGACCGCAAGCTGCAAGCGGAATCACGCATCAAGGTTTCACGCCCATCAGCGGACGCCGAGGCGGCGGGCGCGGTGGGGCAGGGCGATGCCAAGCCGTTCACCGTTGCCGGCGGCGCGCTCTTTCCGATGCAGCACCAGCTGAATTTGATGGACAAGGCGGAACACGGCGAAACCCGCGACGCCAGCCTCCTCTATGATGGCTCGGATGGCGCCACGACCTACAGCGCCATTACCTTCATCGGCCGCCGCAAGGAGGCCGGGAGCAATTCCAGGGACAACACCAACGGCGAAGCCAAATCCCTTGCAACGCTTCCCTCATGGCCCGTTTCGATCAGCTACTATCCCACCAGCGGTGACAATCAGGACACCCCAAGCTATCAGGTGGGCTTCGATCTCTACTCCAACGGAGTGGCCACGGGACTCTTGCTTGACTACGGCGATTTCGCCCTCGGCGGTGAGCTTGCGAAATTCGAACTGCTGAAAAGCGATCCGTGCCAATGACTATTTATTGAAGCAGCCGTTGCCCCACCGGTTACGGCGTCGCGGGAAGCTCAGGGAGGTGTAACATGGGCGCTTCATTTATCACCGTGCGTTTGCTCCTCTTGCTAGGAATCGCAACGTTCTTGATAATTCTGGGTCCGGCCAGCGCTTTGGATCGGGGAAAACCAGGCACACCCCAGCGGGCAGACTGGTGCTCCGAACAAAGGTCCTTGTGCGAAGACGACGGCTATCAGAACTGTACTGAAAAACACGGAGACAGCGCCGCCCGGGATACTTGCGCTAGTCAGACATATGACCTCTGCCGCATCACTTTTGGCGGCAAGAGCAGGTGCCAGACGCAAGAGCGGGCAGCGCCCACTCTTGCGCCAACGGATGTTAGCCCTGGGAAGCCAAAAATGCCCAAACTCCGGGTTACGCCGCCTGACGTCGCCCCCAAGCAGTAGCTAATTTTCAAACCCAACAACAATTATTTATTGAAGCAGCCGTTGGCCGACTGGCTACGGCGTGGCGGCCGCAACAGCGCGAGCGGAGTCAAACACTTCCGTCAGCCCAATTGCCTTTCCGTTCTTGAACTTCCACAGATGTGCGACCTGCACCTCCGCGGTTTTTCCGGTTGTCCTGTGCGTCCAGGCACATTGGCCGAACATGGCGATAATATCTCCGTCGCCGACAAACGTATTGGTGGACCAGCTAATCATCTTCCAGCCGGTGGTGAGGTCCGAGAAGTAAGCAACCGCCTCCTGCTTGGAATTGCGGGTCTCCGCAAACGAAATCGCGTTCGCTTCTCCGCCCATGCTCTGTAAATGAAAATTATCATCCATGAGGTCGAGCCACACATTGGCGTCACCCTTTGTGTCGTGCCATGCTTCGTATGCAGCTTTCAGCCGATCAAGATTCGATTTGTCTCTCATAGGCGATCTCTTTCCCGCAGGTGCCGTCGGTTGAAATCACTGGTGCCGGCTACAGGACTCGAACCTGTGACCCCCTGATTACAAATCAGGTGCTCTACCAACTGAGCTAAGCCGGCCGCGAAGTTTTCCATAAGGCTAAGCCGCATGAGCCGCAAGATGAACCGGACTCTTTCGCACTACCGGGTGAGCGCGAAGAGGGCGATGGCGGCGGCGTTGGAGACATTGAGACTCTTGATGGGCCCGTTGAGATCGAGCCGCACGAGTTCATCGCAGCTCGTGCGGGTGAGCTGGCGGAGCCCCTTGCCCTCCGCTCCCATGACAATGGCCAAGGGCGGCGCAGGGTCTATTTCCGTAATTGATGCGGAAGCTTCACTGTCAAGGCCAAACACCCGGAATCCATAGGTTTTCATCTCGTCCATGGCGCGGGCCAGGTTGGTCACCTTAACGTAGGGGACGTGTTCGTAGGCCCCCGAGGCGGACTTGAACAACACGCCCGATCCTTCCGGGCTGTGGCGGGCCGTAGTCACAAGGGCAGTCACCCGGAAGGCGGCGCAGGTGCGGAGGATTGCGCCCACATTGTGGGGGTCGGTCACCTGGTCAAGCAGGACGACGATGCCCGATTTCTCGATCTGGTCGAGGCGCGGCTGGGCCAGCGGCTTTGCCTCCAGCAGCAGGCCCTGATGCACCGCATCGGCGCCAAGCCTCCGGTCCAGCTCGCGCGGATGGATGATCTCCGGCGTGAGTTTCGCTGCAGCGATTTCCGCGGCAATACGGTCGGCGGCATTTTTCGAGGCCAGCAGGGAGACAAAACGCCGCTTCGGGTTCTTAAGCGCTTCCGCCACCGGGTGAACGCCATAGAGCAGATCATTGGTTTCGGTCATTGCCGCCCTATAGCGCAGCCAAGGTTTGCGGGCTACAAACCTCGAATACCGAGTTTGGGGCGCTCTATGTTCAGGAAGATTTTGATTGCCAATCGCGGCGAGATTGCTTGCCGTGTGATCAAGACGGCGCGCCGGATGGGCATTGCCACCGTCGCTGTTTATTCCGACGCCGATGCCCGCGCACTCCATGTGGAAATGGCCGATGAGAAGGTCAACATCGGTCCGCCCCAGGCTGCCCAGTCCTATCTTCTCATCGACAAGATTGTAGAAGCCTGCCGCCAAACCGGCGCAGACGCGGTTCATCCAGGCTACGGCTTTCTATCCGAGCGTTCCGCCTTCCCGAAGGCGCTGGCCGAAGCGGGCATCACATTCATCGGCCCCAACCCTCGCGCCATCGATGCCATGGGCGACAAGATCGAATCGAAAAAGGCAGCGGCTAAGGCCGGCGTTTCCACCGTGCCTGGACACCTTGAAGTCATCGAGAATGCGGACGAAGCCGTCAGGATCGCAGGCGGCATCGGTTATCCGGTGATGATCAAGGCCTCCGCCGGCGGTGGCGGCAAGGGCATGCGCATCGCCCATTCGGCAGCCGAAGTGAAGGACGGATTTCTCCGCGCCAGATCGGAGGCCAAATCATCCTTCGGCGATGACCGCGTGTTCATCGAGAAATTCATCGTCAACCCGCGCCACATTGAAATCCAGGTGCTGGGCGACAAGCATGGCAATATCATCCATCTGGGGGAGCGCGAATGCTCGATCCAGCGCCGCAACCAGAAAGTCGTGGAGGAGGCGCCCTCGCCATTGCTTGATGCCAAGACGCGGTCCGCCATGGGCGAGCAGGCCGTGGCCCTGGCGCGCGCCGTTGGCTACGATTCAGCGGGAACGGTCGAATTCGTCGCCGGACAGGACAAGTCGTTTTTCTTCCTTGAGATGAACACGCGCTTGCAGGTCGAGCATCCGGTGACGGAGCTGGTGACCGGCATCGATCTGGTCGAGCAAATGATCCGCGTTGCCGCCGGAGAAAAGCTGGCAATCGCCCAGAAAGACGTCAAACTTACCGGCTGGGCCATTGAAAGCAGAATTTATGCGGAAGACCCTTACCGCGGCTTTCTTCCTTCGACCGGGCGGCTGGTGAAATATCGTCCGCCAGCGGAACAATGCGCCGATGGCATCACGGTGCGCAACGACACCGGCGTCTATGAAGGCGGAGAGATTTCGATCTGGTACGATCCGATGATCGCCAAGCTTTGCACCCATGCCGCCACCCGCGGCGACGCCATCATCGCGATGGCCGGGGCTCTCGACGGTTTCTACATTGATGGCATTCAGCACAATGTGCCGTTCCTTTCGGCCATCATGCAGAATCCCCGCTGGATCATGGGCACTTTGTCGACGGGTTTCATCGCCGAGGAATTTCCCGACGGGTTTCGCGGCGCCGGGATGACGCCCGAACTTTCCGCCACCCTGTCGAGGGTCGCCACGGTGCTCGATCACATCGAAAACCGCCGCAAGCGCAAAATCAACACCCAGATGAACGGTAATATCGCGCGCCATGCAATGCAGCGCGCCGTCCGGCTGGGCAAGGAATGGCATGAGGTGGAAGTGACGGCGGAAACAAATTACATCGCCGATCAGTGCTGCTGGGCGCCGGGGCATTCGGTATTCAGGGGTGAAATTTCCGGACAGGATGTGACGGTGCAGGTGCGCCAAATTCTTAACGGCTACCGGCTGAGCCATCGCGGCGTAGTGGCGGATGCCCATGTCTTCACCCGGCGCGAGGCTGCGCTGGTGAAGCTCATGCCGGAAAAAACAGCCGCCGATACGTCGAAGAAACTCCTGTGCCCCATGCCCGGCCTCGTCATTGCGATTGCCGTGGGCGAGGGGCAGGAGGTGAAGACGGGAGAGCCTCTGGCCATAGTCGAAGCCATGAAGATGGAAAACATCCTGCGCGCCGAGCGCGATGTGACGGTGAAGAAGGTCAACGCCAAAAAGGGCGACAGCCTTGCGGTCGATTCGGTCATCATGGAGTTCGTATAGTGCCCTCTCACGCCGCCTTGCTTGCGCTTGTCGCACCGCTGTCCGGTTAAGGCCAAGATGTCCTCGCCCCGCGAAGCGGGGAGAGGAAGGGACCCATCGCGGTCACGCGATGGGGAGGAGAGGGGCTAACGGTCATTTCGTAGTTATCTTGCGCCGGGCATGGCCTATTCACCGGTAATGAAGGGAGAGTGGTATCGGTGAAGTCAAAGCGCCGGAGTTAATCCGCTGGCCCCTCTCCTCCCCCAACGCGGACGCGATGGGTCCCCTTCCTCTCCCCGCTAACGCGGGGCGAGGACATCTTGCGATTTAAACTAACGTGACCGTATTTTCACTGGCGCTTTAACGGGACAGCGCGCTTGACGCGGGTATCCTCTTGGGGACCGCCAAAAAAGGATGCCCGGATCAAGTCCGGGCATGACGAGAAATTAAATCCGAACTAAGGAAACGCCTCAGGCAGCTTTCGCTAGGCCCTCCGCCTTGAGAGCCGCCTGCACCGCTGGCCGCGCGGCGACGCGGGCCACGTAGGCAGAAATGTTCTTCCAAGGCTTCAGGTCGAAACCGAGCATCGGCCCCCAATTCAGAATCGTAAAGGCGTAGGCATCCGCTACTGAATAGTCGTTGCCGAGGAAGTAGTCGGCCTTGCCGAGTTTGGCTTCGAGCCAGTCCAGGCGTTTCGAAACCCTTTCAATAATCGCCTTGCGGGCTTCAGGCACAGGTTTGTAGAACAGTCCGCCTAGGCCCTTGTGCAGTTCCGAGGCGACGAAGTTCAAGGCCTCCATCGCGCGGTAACGCTCCATGGTGCCGGCTTTCGGCAGCAATTCGGCATTGCCGGTTTTGTCGGCAAGATACTGGAGAATTGTTGAGACTTCAGTGAGGATCTCGCCCTTGCCCATATCAAGCGCGGGCACATAACCTTTGGGGTTTATTTGGGTGTAGTCACCATCGCCCTCAATCGTGTGGGTGGCGAGATTGACTTTCTCCAGGGAGTGGGTCTGGCCAAGCTCGTTCAAAACGATGTGGGGAGCAAGCGAGCAGGCGCCGGGGGAGTAGTAGAGTTTCATGAAGGAAATCCTTTGTTGGCTGCGACGGCCCTCCATGTAGCGCTCATATGTAATAAAACAAGTCACATTTTATTGAAGGGATCCAAAGATCGGTGTAAAGGCAGTTTTCAACGCCATATCCGCCTCGGCCATGATGACGGGCAGGCCGAGACCCGCGAGGCTGGTCATGCCGTACTCGCTGACGCCGCAGGACACGATGCCGCTGAAATGCGCAAGATCGGGGTCAACATTCAGGCTGATGCCGTGGAACGTCACCCAGCGGCGCACACGTATCCCAATGGCGGCGATCTTGTCTTCCCGTTCGCCCCGGCGCACCCAGACGCCGACCCGGTCTTCGCGCCGCTCACCCTTCACGTTGAATGCCGCCAAGGTGGCAATGAGCCATTGTTCGAGGCCCGCCACAAAGGCCCTGACGTCGCGCCCGCGCCGGTTCAAATCCAGCATCACATAGGCTACGCGTTGGCCGGGCCCATGGTAAGTGTATTGCCCGCCCCGGCCGGCTTGAAACACCGGGAAGCGATCGGGCTCCAGGAGATCGGCCTCCCTGGCGCTGGTCCCCGCCGTATAAAGTGGAGGATGCTCCAGAAGCCAGACTCGTTCCGGTGCAGTGCCCCTCGCAATGGCCTCGGCCTCGCGCTCCATGCGCGCCACAGCCTCAGGATAGGACACGAGGCCCTCGGCAATCTCCCACGCGACCGGTGCTGGCGACCAAAGTTTCGGCGTGATGTCGGCGCGCAAGTTCATGGGCGGGACTTTTCTCAGTTTCGGCAATTTGGCGCAAGCCGCGCAGGCCCTCTCTATTCCACGATTCCCGGCGCAATCGCGTTGTCGCTCCCCACCGTTTCGACCTAAAGTCATGTAACGGGGGGAATCACTCATGTATGACTATTTGTTTCTGATCGTGATTGCCACCTTCGTCATGGCGATTATCGCGCTGAACAAGAATTCCGTTCTCGAAGCAAAAATCGCGCAACTCAAACTGCAAGTTGGCAGTCTCGCCGATGTGGTGGCCAAACTAAGTCCGCAAGGCCCCTCTCCGGTTGAGGAGGCGAAGAAGCCGTCGGCCAAACGGAAGCCCGCCGCAAAGCAGCGTGCGGCCGCCGCTGCAACAACCGCCGAGGCAATCCCAGCAACCATCAAGGTCGAGGCAATTGATCCGGCACCGGTGCTTCCGCGCCGCGATGTGGAACAGGCCCTGGCCTCGCGCTGGTTTGTGTGGATTGGCGGAGTTGCTATCGCCATCGGCGGGCTGCTGTTCGTCAAATACGCCTATGACAACGAACTGATTTCACCGGCGTTGCAGATCGTCCTCGGCCTATTGCTGGGCGCCGTGCTCATTGCCGCCGGTGAGTTCCTGCGGCGCAAATCGGCGGCCGAGGCAAGCTATGTGCCGGCAGCACTGTCGGCGGCGGGATTGGTTACGGCTTTCGGCAGCATCTTCGCGGCCTATGCCCTCTATGAATTGATAGCGCCGATGCTGGCTTTTGGCGGCCTGGCGCTCGTTGCCATCGGCGCGCTGGCGCTGTCACGGCTACAGGGGCCGCTGATCGCCGCCCTCGGTCTTATCGGTTCCTATGTGATCCCCGTGCTCATCCCATCGAACAATCCCGAGGCGTGGAATTTCTTTCCCTATCTCCTGGTGATTCTTGTTGCGAGCTTTATCGTTTTGCGCGGGCGCAATTGGTGGTGGCTGGCCTATGCCGCCATCGCCGGGTCCGTGGCGTGGGCCTTGCTGTGGCTTTGGGATGGGCCGTTCGTTCCGTCCCATACGCTGGCCATCGGCCTGTTCGCCCATGCCTTGGGCCTCGTCGCCTTCTTCGGCCTGAGCCGCAATCCAGCTCCCGCAACGCAGCAGTTTTCTATCGGGCTTACGGGCCTTGGTGCCGAAGCACTTGTGCTGGCAGCACTCGTCGAAAAGACCAACCATGGCGGGCTGTCGTTGCTGCTGTTTTTTGCGGGAATGGCTGTCGCCGTTGCTATCGCATGGCGGAGGCCCAGCGTTTCACTTCTCGCGGTGGCCGCGGCAATCCTCTCTTTTCTCGTGCTCATGCTGTGGAGTGAGGTCGCCGTACATGGATTGGCCATGGATGAGCGTGGCCTCTGGTCGTCGGTTCCCGGGCCTGAAGCCCAGCGCTTCCTCAATTACATGCTGGCCGCGGCCATCACTTTCACACTTATTGGCTGCTTTGGAGTGTTGTTGCAGCGGCATCCGAGAACCTGGGGTCTCCTCGGCGGCATCTCCGCCGTGCTTTTTGTGAGCGGCGCCTGGGCGCGCGTGAACGATCTTCTGGGCGAGAACACATGGGCGCTGGTCGGTGCCATTTTCGCTACCCTCTTGCTCGCAGCCACATGGGCGGGCCGCGGCCGGCATCAGGAATCGGAAGCCGGTCTTGCATCGGGGCTGCTCTCGGTAGGCGCCGCATTGCTGTTGCTCTTCAGTCTCGACCGGTTGTTTGAGGGCATTTGTCTGACGCTGGCTATCGCCGGTCTGGCCGTGGCGTTCGCGGCCTTTGCCGTTTTTTTGCGGGTTACACTGCAAGCGCCCATCGCCGCCGCTTTCGGTACGCTCACCGCCTTCCGGCTTTTCGTGTCGCGTGAACTCTGGGAAGAGGATCGTACGTTGCCATGGGGGCAGCACTGGCCGCTCTATGGCTACGGCGTTCCCGCTGTTTTGTTTCTGATTGCCAGCCGTTTGCTGAAAGGGGCAGGGCACATCCGCTCGGCGATGACGCTGGAAGGCTTGAGCCTCGGCCTTTTCATTTCGCTCGTGGCGCTTGAACTCCGTGTCCTGATCAGCGGCGGCATCACCTACGACGAGCCGCAATTCCTCGAAATGTCGGCCCACATCCTAACATGGCTTGGCGCCGCCTACGGGCTCATGCACCGGCAACAGTTCTTTTCATCGTTTATTGCGATATGGGGCGCCCGCATCCTGATCGCGGTTTCCTGCGCGGCTATCGTTCTGTTCAGCTTGGGGACGCTCAATCCCGTGGTCACGCAAGCGCCTGTGCCGGGCAACGTCGTGTTCAACGCGCTGCTGCTTGCCTATTTGGCGCCAGTGCTTCTGCTCGGCCTCATCGCCCGCAAGCTTGAACTGTTGAACTGGGAGAGACTGCGGCCAGCCGCGGGGTTACTCGCGCTCGTCCTCACCTTTGTTTACCTGACGCTTGAAACCAAACGTGTGTTCCAAGGTCACGCCTTGGTGGCGTGGTCCACGTCGGTCGAAGAGTCCTATGCCTATTCCGCCGTGTGGCTGGCCTTCGCGCTGGCGCTGTTCGTGGCGGGCCTTCGCATGTCGCGGCAGTATGTGCGCTATGCCGGTCTCGGCGTCATGGTGCTGGTGGTGCTCAAGGTCTTCCTGTGGGATATGTCGAGCCTTGAGGGCCTCTACCGCATCGCCTCCTTCATCGGCCTCGGCCTGTGCCTTGTGGGCATCGGCTGGCTGTATCAGAGATTTATCCAGCAACCAGGCAGGAGCGCCTAATGGCCGGAAAGACCATCGGCCTCGAAGGCAGGCTTTACGATTACTACGCCGCCCACGCCTGGCGCGAGGATGAGATATTGAAGGAGCTTCGCGCCGAGACGGCCAAGTTGGCCCAAGCCAACATGCAGATCGGGCCGGAGCAGGGGGCCTTCATGGCGCTGCTGGTCAAGCTCATGGGCGCGCGCCGCATTCTGGAAATCGGCACCTTCACCGGCTATTCGACCCTTGCCATGGCGCTCGCCGGCGATGTCCGCATCATCGCCGCCGATGTGAGCGAGGAGTGGACGAACATCGCCCGGCGCTATTGGCAAAGGGCCGGCGCCGTCCACCGCATCGAGCTTCATCTCGATGGCGGCAACGCCGTCATCGATCGCCTGCTCAAAGGCGGCGAAGCAGGCCGCCTCGATCTTGTTTTCATCGACGCCGACAAATCCGGCTACGACACCTACTACGAAGGCGCGCTGAAACTGCTGCGCGCTGGCGGCTGTGTTCTCATCGATAACACACTGTGGGCAGGAGACGTCGCCGATCCCGCCAAGACCGACCCGGACACAAAGGCAATCCGTGCTCTCAACGCCAAGATCGCCGCCGACCCCCGCGTCGAGTTTGTCCTCGTCCCTATCTGCGACGGGCTGACCATGGCGAGGAAAGTTTAATTGCGCATGGCCTCTCCAGATCCGTCATTCCGGCGAAAGCCGGAATCGTTTTCACTTAAACCGGGCTCGAGCTTCCCGCTCTGAGCCGATTTGCCGACCATCTGTCGCAATATTGACCCGCCGCGCCTCGCGATTGAGTACTAAGGCGCCAAGGGCTATAACGCTGCTGCTAATGAGGAACCTGTAGATGACAATTCACATCCGCACCGCGACGGAGGATGACGCGGAGGTGTGCGGCACGATTTGCTACGAGGCCTTTCGCGCTATCGCAAGCGCCCATAACTTTCCACCGGATTTTCCCACACCCGAAGCGGCAACGGGCCTTATCAGAATGGCGATCTCGCACCCGGAAATCTATCCGGTCGTGGCAGAGGCCGATGGCCGCATCGCGGGAAGCAATTTCCTTTGGGAGCAATCCTCAATCGCCGGCGTTGGGCCAATCACGGTCGATCCGGAATGCCAAAACAACGGCGTCGGCAGGGCCCTTATGGAGGCTGTGCTGGAACGCGCCGCAGGTTCGCGCGCGGGCGTGCGCCTAGTGCAGTCGGGCTATCACGGCCGGTCACTCAGTCTCTACACAAAGCTTGGCTTCGATCCCATCGAGCCGCTGTCGAACTTGCAAGGCTCGCCCATACTCAAGAAAATCTCCGGCTACACCGTGCGGCCGGCGGTGACGCAGGATATCGAAGCCCTCGATATCATCTGCCAGGCAGTTCATGGGCATGACCGGCATGGAGAGGTTCGCGACGCCATAAACCAGGCCACGGCCACAGTGGTCGAGCGCGGCGGCAGGATCACCGGGTATGCGACATTAATCGGCTTCTTCGGCCACGCTGTTGGAGAAACAAACACCGACATTAAGGCGCTAATCGCCGCGGCGCCCGCCTTTGCAGGTCCCGGCATTCTTGTGCCGATGCGCAACGCTGACTTGCTTCGGTGGTGCCTGCAGGAAGGGCTGCGCGTTGTGCAGCCCCTGACGCTCATGAAGCAAGGCCTCTATAACGGGCCCCAGGGCGCCTTTCTGCCTTCAATCCTCTTCTGACACAGGCGGGCCAAGCAGTTGGAATTTACAGATTGCCATCCCACTTCTCCCCAGCTATAGCCTCGCCCTGCTAACAACTCACACGCGAGAGCGGGAGTGCCGCATGGGAACCTCAAGTTCCCCACATAGCGGCAGTCCCTCCGGTGCCGGATCGTCCGGTCACAATCTTTCGCGGCGGATCAACCGGAAAAGGAACAACCATGGCAGTGCCAGAATTCACCATGCGCCAGCTTCTCGAAGCAGGCGTGCATTTCGGCCATCAGACCCATCGCTGGAACCCGAAGATGAAAAGCTTCATCTACGGCAGCCGCAATGGCATCCACATCATCGACCTCGCCCAAACGGTGCCCTTGCTGCATCAGGCGCTGCTCACGGTCACGGAGACGGTGGCGAAGGGCGGGCGCGTGCTGTTCGTCGGCACCAAGCGCGCCGCCGCCGAACAGATCGCCGATTCGGCCAAGCGCTCGGCGCAATATTACGTGAACGCCCGCTGGCTCGGCGGCATGCTGACCAACTGGAAAACGATTTCCAATTCGATCAAGCACCTGCGCACCATCGACGAGACGATAGGGAAGGAAGACTCCGGCCTCACCAAGCGCGAGCTCCTGTCTCTCACCCGCGAGAAGGTGAAGCTCGACAAGGCGCTGGGCGGCATCAAGGACATGGGCGGAACTCCCGACCTGCTGTTCGTGATCGACACCAACAAGGAACAGCTCGCCATCAAGGAAGCCAACCGTCTCGGCATTCCGGTGATCGCCATCATCGACACCAACAGCGATCCCGCTGGCGTCACCCATCCCATCCCCGGCAATGATGACGCGGGCCGCGCGGTCGCGCTTTATTGCGATCTGTTCAGCCGAGCCTGCATCGAAGGTATCTCCATGGCCCAGACGGGGCATGGCGCGGATGTGGGCGCCGCGGAAACACCGCCGGCCGAAGACGTTCCGGCCTGATCATGGCTGAGATCACGGCTGGCATGGTGAAAGACCTGCGCGAGAA
>JBKKDI010000171.1:0-12200 GCA_046708645.1 Aestuariivirga sp. | reverse complement strand
CCTCCTTCAGGAAGACTGACCTGATGGCCTTCGAGGTGACAGCACCGCGAAAGCCGGCCTATATCTATGTCAGCTATATTCAGGCTGATGGTTCGGTGGTCCATCTCCAGCAACCCGCCAAGCTTGCAATTGCCCCAGCCCTTTCCGCAAAAAAATACCTGTTTGGCGACGGCCTTGAGGGGCGACAGAAATTCACGGCGTCTGCGCCGTTTGGACGAGAGATGGTTGTGGTACTTGCATCGGCAAGTCCTCTCTTCGAGGAAAAATTGTCAGCAAAACAGACTGAGCGCGAGTATCTTTCGGCGCTGAGGAAAGCCATGATTTACAAGGCTGATCTCAAGATGCCGGATCGTGAAATCTCTGCAGCATTCCTGGGCATCGAGACACAGGAGAAGTGATTGTGAAGCATCTTCTCGCCTTGGCTGCGGCAGCAATCTCGTTCACGGGCCTGCTGATTAATACTTCATGGACACAGACGTTGACGACTCAGCAGATCATTGAACAGCTCCGGCCCTCGTCAAAGACGCGAAGCTTGAAGCCTCTTCGGGGAATTACGGTCGAGGGAACTCAGCCTGAAGACCTCAACCCCTCGGTCAATCTCTATATCAACTTTGATTATGACTCTGCTGAACTTAAGCAGGACGCATTGATCACATTGGACCGACTTGCTTCGGCATTGAAGGACGAGAAACTGGTTCGCTTTGACTTCATGGTCGGTGGGCATACTGACGCTGTTGGCAGTGATCAATACAATAACAGGCTATCGGAGCAGAGGGCCCGTTCAGTAAAACAGTACCTCGTCGAGCGTAGCGGCATTGAGGCCTATCGTCTTCTTGATAAAGGTTTTGGTGAGAGCAGATTGCTTGACCCGCAGCACCCATTGGATGGAGTCAATCGCAGGGTTCAAATAATTACGTTAGAAACACCACCACAGTAGATTGGCGGTAAACGATCCCGGACACTTTTTCCATTCCGGGAAAGCGCTAGCATAACATAAGTGGGCCGGAGGATTGACGGATTCGCTTTTCCTTCGGGCTCGGAGCCCGCTACTCCCAAAAGGATTTTGAGGGGCTATTTCACGAGTACTAAATAATCCGGAGTAGGTACTTCATCGCCATGCGCCGTGCCATTTCGCGGGCCGAATAGTTCCCATGCTTCCAGGCATTGCGGTTGCCTTTCGGGGCTCCAGAGAATCCAGGCCGGCAGAGCGGCTGCCAAGAGTTGATGCTCGCCATCGTAGGCTTCGGTTTCCACCAACAGCGACTTCATGGCTGCGGTAGCGTCGAATCCATCAACGAGACTGGCTTGAACTCCGCAACGACCTCCCAATAACCGCGCTTAACAGTGGGGAGTGTGCCTCTATTGCCTCAACTCCGATTTCACGCCAATATGTTAGCGACGTCTCATTTGACATTCCATTACGAGAGGGCAGCGTCATGAAACTCAGGCATTTTCCGGCATTCTGTTTGAGTGTTGCGTTGCTCATTGTCGCAAGCATTTCCACGGCGCAGGCCGACAAGATCGTCATTTCGAATTGGGACGGATACATGCCCAAGGACATGGCGGAAAAGTTCAAGGCCGAAACCGGCATCGATCTGGAAGTCGCCGTTCACGCCACCAATGAAGAGATCATGGGCAAGGTGACCGCATCGGGCGGCGAAGGCTTTGATGTTTTATTCGTCTCTTCGCCCTTCGCGGAAGCCCTGAACAAGCTTGGCCTTCTGGCGCGCATCGACCATGCCAAGATACCGAACCTCTCGAACCTTTATCCGGAGGCAAACCAGTTGCAGCATGATCCTGGCAACACCTTTTCAGTGCCCTATGCCTGGGGCACCACCGGATTGTGCTACCGGTCCGATCTGGTAAAGACGGAGCCCACAAGCTGGAACGATCTGCTCAATCCGGCGGATGATCTAAAGGGCAAGATCACCATGCTGTCGACCGACCGCTGGCTCATGGCGGCGGGCTTCCTTGCCAACGGCATGTCGGTGAACGCCAGCGATCAGGCCAGCCTCGACAAAGTGCGCGATCAACTCGTCGCCACGAAGAAGAACCTGCTTGCCTATGACGACACGACGTTCTTTTCGAAACTGGTTTCGGGCGAAGCAGCATTGGTTCAGGCATGGGACGGCTGGTGCAACTACGGCATCGCCGAGAACGACAAGATCAAATATGTGATCCCCAAGGAGGGCTCCGATCTGTGGGCTGATACCATGGTGGTCACCAAGGCGTCCAAAAATCCCGACGGAGCGGCGAAGTTCATCGACTTCGTCTTGAAAGCCGAAAACGGCAAGTGGGTGACCGAGAACATCAAGTACAAGTCACCTAACAAGGCCGGCATGGAGGCCCTTGACAAGGCGATGCTCGCTAAATATCCGAACATGGCCATGACGCCCCCTGAGCTGTTGAAGTTCGAGCAGCTGCGCGATCTCGGCGAAAACATGAAAGCGTTTTCCAAGACGGTCTCGGAAATCATGGCCGCGAAGTAATTATTGACTGATTCCCCGAATACCTCGCATCCGGGGCGGTTTGGGCTCGCTCTTGAACCACCGTTTCACCTCGTGGCTGCTGATGGCGCCAGGTCTTGCTTGGCTGACGGCCCTGATGGTGGTGCCTTGCCTGCTGATTTTCGTGCTGGCCTTCTTCGAGCGCGGAATTTACGGAGGCGTTGACTGGGAAGCACCCACGCTCGATAACTTTTTTCGCGCCTTTGACCCGCTTTATGTCACCATCTTTCTCGACAGCGGCAGAATTGCGCTGCTTGCCACGGGACTCGCGTTGGTCATCGGCTATCCCGCCGCCTATGCCATCGCCGGCGCCCCGGTACGCTGGCAAACGTCGCTTCTGTTTCTCGCCATCCTGCCGTTCTGGACGAACTATTTGATCCGCACTTATGCGTGGATTGTGCTGCTCAATCCGGTGGGCCTGATCAACAGCGCATTCATATGGCTGGGAATCACCTCGAAGCCGCTGCCGCTTCTCTACAATGAATTCGCTGTCATCCTGGGCCTTGTCTATAACTACACGCCGTTCGTCATCCTCGCCGTCTATTCGGCGCTGCAAAGGCTGGATCCTTCCTATGCCGAGGCTTCCCGCGATCTTGGCGCCAGCGCCACCACGACGTTCTTACGCATCACCTTGCCCTTGACGGCGGCGGGAGTCATTGCGGGCTCGCTATTCGTTTTTGTGCTGTCCATCGGAAATTTTGTGACACCGGATTTGCTGGGCGGCGGCAAGCAGCAAATGATCGGCAATCTCATCTACGACCAGTTCCTGACGGCGAGGGACTGGCCCTTCGGTGCAACACTTGCGGGCCTGCTCATTGCACTGATGATGATTGCTTTGACGACCCAGGCGTTCTTCGCCGGACGTGGTGCGAGGGCATGATCATGTCGAGGCTGCTCAACGCCCATCTCGCGGCGACTTACGCGTTCCTCTATATCCCAATCGCGGTGCTGATGGTGCTTTCGCTCAACAGGTCCGGCCTTCCCACCGCCTGGACAGGCTTTTCGCTGGAATGGTACGGCAAGCTTGCCAGCAACCCGAAGATCCTGGCGTCTGCCTGGAATTCCCTTGTCGTCGCCATGGTCTCGACCTCGATTGCAACTGCATTTGGCACCCTGCTGGCGCTCGGCGTCGAGCGCGCGAAACCATCGCCGGCGCGAGACGCACTGTTGTTCGCGCCCATGATCGTTCCCGACATCGTGCTGGCGATCGCTTTGCTTTCATTTTTTACCCTGATCAAGTTCACGCTGGGCCTCAGCTCAATCATTCTCGCCCATGTCGTTTTCAACATCGCCTTCGTCTGCGCAGTGGTGCGGGCGCGTCTGAAGAATTTCGATTGGTCGCTCATCGAAGCCTCACGCGACTTGGGCGCGGGACCGGTGGTTACCTTCTGGCGCATAACCCTGCCATTGATCCTACCTTCAGTGATCGCAGGAGCGCTTCTGGCCTTCACGCTCTCCATCGATGAGTTCATCATCGCCTATTTCACCGCCGGAGCCGGCCAGTCGTCGACCACCTTGCCGATGCAGATCTATTCGATGATCCGCTTTGGCGTCACCCCGGAAATCAACGCTATGGCGACCATCGTGATGTTCGTGAGTTTCGTGCTGGTCCTCTTTGCCCAGCGCCTTAATAGGGAGCGTATTCCAGGCGCCTAGAGGTTCTGTTAAAACGTCGAGCGCAAGGGAGTTTTCAGACGTGCCAACGAAGAAAAAACCGAATAAAGTCATTGCCCTGTTTCCCGAAGCGGCATACGGGCCCGCGCTCAATTCAGTTGGCATTGGCCAAGCCCTGAAAAAACTGGGGCACAAGGTCGTCTTCCTGTCGGACCCGGGCTTTCTCGATGTGTACAAGGGCTATGGCTTCGAGGCCCATCCGGTAAACCTGTCTGAGCCAATGCCGCCGGAAGAAATGGCCAAGTTTTGGGTTGATTTCATCAACGGGCACATCTCGAATTTCCGCAAATCCCCCTATGACCAGATCGACAATTATGTGAAGGGCTGTTGGGAGATGATCGTGGAAACCGCAAAATGGGCGGAAAAGGATTTGCCTGCTGTACTGGCGAAAATCCGGCCTGACGTGATCTGTGTGGATAACGTGATCCTGTTTCCCGCCATCAAGGCCTATGCCCGTGCCAATGGGAAGCCATGGGTTCGCATTATCTCGTGTTCGGAAAACGAGATCGAGGATCCCGATATTCCGCCCCATTTGTCCGGTTGCGGTGAAAACGACAGGAAAGGCTTTGCCAGATACCGCAAGCATTTCAATTCCACCATCAAGTCCATTCATGACAGCTTCAACGCATTCCTGAAATCGGTGGGGGAAAAAAAATATCCCCTAGGCCAGTTCTTTGAACCGAGCCCTCACATGAATATCCTGCTCTATCCCTCGGCGGTGAAATTTAAGCGGCGGCACAAATTGCCCGCCGGGCAGTTCCAGTATCTGGAGGGGTGCGTCCGCAAGGATACGGCCTACAAGGTTCCCCGGTTCGAAGTTAACAACGATAAGCCCCTGCTTTATGTCAGCTATGGTTCGCTGGGATCAGGCGATACGGAGTTGCTCAAGCGTGTGATTAAAGTCATCGGCACAATGCCAGTACGCGCCCTGGTCAATGTCGGCGACTATGTGGATCAGTATTCGAACATTCCCCCGAATGTCATCATCGACAAATGGTTCCCGCAACCGTCGGTCATTCCCAAGGTCGATGGCGTAATCCATCATGGCGGCAATAATACTTTCACCGAATGCCTGTATTTCGGCAAACCGGCGATCATCATGCCTTACGTCTGGGACGGCCATGACAACGCCACCCGCGTTCGGGAAACCGGCCACGGCTTCAAAGTTGATCGCTACGACTGGAACGACGATGATCTGGCGGACAAGGTCATGGCCATGCTCACCGACCGGAAGATGGCCGCCAAATTGAAAAAGACATCGAAATCCATGCGGACCAAGCACGGGCCGACCAGGGCGGCCGAAATCATCGATAGCCTCACCCGCAGGAAAGCCGCCTGATGCCCGCGAAGCTGCAGTCTTCCGCCCCCCATCTGGCCGGCCCCGCGAACTATCCGGGGCCGTTTAAAGACTGGGGCGTCGTCCCTACAATGATTGAGGGGGAATCCCGCACCAGCGGAGTCGTGCTGTCCAAGGGGCCTAACGGCGAAAGCGAAACCGGCATCTGGATATGCACGCCAGGCTTCTGGCATTGCCACGTTACCAGCGACGAGTTCTGCCACTTCCTGCTGGGGCGCTGCAGCTACACGCATGAATCGGGCGAAGTGATCGAGATCGTTCCGGATGTGGCGGCCTTTTTCCCGAAGGGCTGGAAAGGCACCTGCCGGGTGCATGAAACGATCCGCAAGGTCTACATGATCCGGTAACCCTTCAATCTGCCAGATTTACATACGTGCGCCGGCACCAACAATGCCGCCGGCACCACCAATGTTGTTTCAAGACGGTCGCCTCTACCAGGGTTACGAGCGTTCGCTACGAGCGCATAACGAGTATGCTCTTCACCTGAACTATCCGGCTGCTGCGGGCCGAGTGTGTCGAGACGTTTGGGCTTGAGATTGTAGGGCTGCCCAAGGAAAGCCCTTAGCGGATTGGAGATAACGAACTAGCGCGAATCTTCCCTAAGCGTCTCATCAATCAGGTTGTTTGATTTGCACCAGTAACCACCACATTGACCCTTTTCATTACGGGTTCGCCCTGGCATGCAGCGAACAGTCGGCCGTTGCTTCACCCGAAGTCCACGCTTTTGCGTCGCTAGGGCCCGCCCTCCTGCGAAATAGCTCCAAGCTCTGGCAATATTCTGTCTGTGAGCAGTTTCTTCCTGAAGGCAGCCGCCACGGGGAGCAAGGTAACGGCTGAATCCTCTATAGTCGCCGTTCCGTCATCCGTGATTGGTGGATGCCGTGGCGGGTTTGGATCATTCGCCCAGACCGTAAGAAATACGGCGCTTACACAGAAAAACCCGATCAATATGCGGGGAAGCAGGTAACCATTCTCGCCTTCCGGGCGACGCCTCTTACCATAAACCGGGCGCGACTTATGCATGGCCACCGTAACCTGCAAACCGCAATACAGCCATTCAAGTTGATTCGGCTCAATATTTAGCCGAGCCCGAGCTTCTTGTGTGGCCAAAGGGGCCGATATTCCGTTGGCCCGAATCAAAAATCGCCTTAAGTCCCTCTCTGCGGATCGCCAACGTCGTTTTTCGACATCCCGCATAATGAGAGCCTAGAGCGGACATGAAGATTCCTGAGCTGATCTTAAGGGCTGAGCTTCGAAGGTTATATGATCAACTGGGCAGCGCCTATGTGGAACGAGCGGCTGAGCTCAAAACTCAACTACCTTCACAAGCAGCGGTAAAGTCCGCCGATCTGAGAATCGCAACAGTGGTTCGCACCATTAAAGACCTTCAGAGCGCCTAGGCCATCGACTCGCCTACGATGGAATTGCCAGAACTTCACCTTGAAGGTTTTCTTGAGCATTGACGTTAAAGAAACGCTGAAAAACGGAAGGGCAATTGGAATCCCGCCCCGCCGCCCGAGTTAGCAAACATTGCGAGCTCAGATGGTAGCGCTTCACAGCGCGGCAATGTGCGCGCCGCCTAGGTAGGACAGATGGTAGGACAGCCCCCAGATTAAAATTGGAAACATAAGCAAATTCAATATTATAGATGAATTTATTGGCGGCCCCGGCAGGATTCGAACCTGCGACCCCCGGTTTAGGAAACCGATGCTCTATCCAGCTGAGCTACGGGACCGTGCAGCCCGCTTATGGGGGGCTTCAGGGTAAAAGAAAAGGCCCGGCGGCGGGCCGGGCCTGATCGCGAAAGATTTGCGAAATCCTACGCGGCTTCCTCGGCGGGCGCATCGGCTTCGGGTTTCTCTCCCGGTGCGGGCACGCGCTTGGCATTCTTGACGAGGTAGTCGGTCAATTCCTTAATCGCCTGATCGTCGTCCATCCTTCTCACCGCCGCGATCTCGCGGGCCATGCGTTCGAGCGCCTGCTCGAAAAGCTGACGTTCGGAGTAGGACTGTTCAGGCTGGCGCTCGGAACGGTAAAGATCGCGCACAACCTCGGCTACGGAGATCAAATCGCCAGAGTTGATTTTTGCGTCGTACTCCTGGGCGCGCCTGGACCACATGGTGCGTTTGATGCGCGCCCGTCCCCTCAAAACCCTGAGAGCCTGTTCAATTTGCGCCTTGTCGGACAGCCTGCGCATGCCTTTTTGCTCGGCGCGGCTGGTGGGAACCTTAAGGCGCAGCTTTTCCTTCTCGAAATCGACGATATAGAGCTCGAGAGTGGAGCCGGCGATTTCCTGTTCCTCGATCATGGTCACCCGGCCTACGCCGTGGGCGGGGTAAACAACGAGGTCGCCAATCTTGAAAGCAAGCTTCTTGGCGGCGGGTGCCGCAACCACCGGAACCGTCATCGGGGCCTTCGCCATGGCCGCCAGGGGGGCTACACGCTGCGCCGGGGCGCCTGCGGGCTTGATTGCGGCAGGGGACTTTGCGGCGGCAATCGGCTTCGCCAAGGCTGGCTTTGCCACCGGCTTGACGGTTACGGGCTTGGCCTTCGCTTTGGCCGGTACGGCCTTCCTGTGAGCCGCCGGCTTGACCTTCGCCTTCACCAGCGGTTTCGAGACCTTCTTCGGCGCCGACTTGGCCTTGGCTTTCGCAACTGGCCTTTTGGGTGCGGACTTTTTCTTAGTTGCGGTTTTCTTTTTTACTTTTGTCATTTTTGTCCTACGCCTTTCACATATATTCAAAGTCTACCCGGTTATTGCGGCGAAAGCCGGACACCGGGGAATCAGATGGTTCCCTGGGCCTTCGATTTCACCGTTTGGGCGAAAAAAATCCGAGCTATGGGCGCCCGGCCAACTGTCCATCTAGGCTCATCATGCTCATTGAACCCAATATAACACAAGTTTAGCGAATTTTAAAGCGCCACATCTCCGTGTACGGTGTATTATTGCGTCGCAGGCGGACGATAGCGGCAAAAAAGGTTAACCAATTGCAATGTCCGCCCGCGGGGGTTGGGCGCGGCGGAAATCAGTCGCCTTCGCCTGGCTCGGTGGAGAAATACTTCTCAAATTTGCCCTCCACCCCTTCGAAGCTTTTGGCATCGGCAGGCGGCTCGCGCTTGATGGTGATATTGGGCCATTTGCTGGCGTATTCGGTATTGAGCTGAAGCCAGGTTTCGAGCCCAGGCTCGGTGTCGGGCTTAATCGCATCGACCGGGCATTCGGGCTCGCACACTCCGCAATCGATGCACTCGTCGGGATGGATTACCAACATATTTTCACCCTCGTAGAAGCAGTCCACGGGGCAGACTTCCACGCAGTCCATGTATTTGCACTTAATGCAGTTGTCGTTGACAATGTAGGTCATGAAGGTCAAGCCGTTCTTTATATCGAACAAGGTTTAGCAAGTTCCGGTTCCGGTTGCATCCTCTTTTTGCGGTGGCAGCCCCTCCATATTGGTCATGGCGGCTACTTCATAGAGAGCCTGGGCGGCGGGGGCGGGTCCCCGGCGCTCGGCACAGGCCAGAACCTTCAGGACCCGGACGCGGCCATGGAGGGCGACCGTCAAAACATCGCCCGGTCCGACCGGGTGGCCAGGTTTCATTACCTTGTGGCGGTTGACCCGAACTTGGCCCGTTTCCACCAGGCCCGATGCGATCGGCCTGGTTTTAACGATCCGGGCAAACCAGAGCCACTTGTCGATACGCTGGCGGACGCTTTCGGCCACGTCAGTTTTTGCTGCCCGCCATCTTGGCCTTGAGCGCCATGAGAACGGCGAAAGGTGAATCCGGGTCCATGGGCTTTTCCGGCCGGGGCTGGCGCTCTTCGCGGGGCGGGCGGTCGTCTTTGGGAGCATTGCGCCCGTCCCGGCGCGGACGCTTGCCGGAGCGCTGTTCCGGGGCTTCGGGCTTTGCCTCGCTGGTTGCATCCGGTTTAGGCTCAACGGGGACCTTGGCAGGTGCAGCTCGCCGCCGCGCCGGGTGCTCAACCCGGTGACGGAAGGGACCGGTGTCCTTGGGCCACCAGATTTCAACCTCGATCTCATCCGGCGGCACCTCCGGAGCAGGGGTGGGTGGTTCGGCCGTCTCCCCGGCGGCCACCGCAACTTCGGCCTCCGGTTCGGCGGGTGCTGCGTCGAGAGCGGGACCTTCGGGGGCCGGTTCGGCGGGCGTTTCGGATACCTGGAGAGGCGGCGTAACGTCGGTCGCTGCGGCGGGTGGCGGTGCAATGGGGCGCTTTATTTTTTTCTTCTGCATGCGAAAACCGAGGCTGCGGAGAATGCCCTGGAACTCCTCGCCGGAGCAGCCGACCAGCGACATCATGTCGGCCACGATGGTGAAGCCGCCCCCCTCGGCGGACCCCGCGGGCCGCGGCTCGCCGGGAAAACGGGGACGCCAGAAAACCCGCTCGCGCACCAGGTCGGCCAAGCGCTCCAGCATGTCGATGCGGACCACGCGGGCACCGCAAATGCGATAGCCGCAAACGCCATAGAAACCCCGCGGCGTGGTGCGGTCGAAAACGGTGGAGGTGAGCCCCTGCCCGGGGGGCTGGGCCAGGTTGGCAAGCTCCAGCTTGCCCTCTTTCTGTAGCTGGAGCGCCCAGAGGAGCAGGCGCAACTCGGTTGCCGCGGGTTTCAAGAGAGCTGGCACGAACAAGTGAAACGCGCCAAACCGGATGCCAAAGCTACGCAGCTTGGCGCGGTCATCCTGGCTCAGGGATTTCACTTCCTCGGCCACTTGCTCGCGCGCCAGCACACCCAGGTTTTCAACCAAACGGAAAGCAATGCCCCGCGCGATGCCGTCGAGACCTTCGGCCTCTTCGAGCTTGATCAAGGGTTCGAGTGTCGTTGCGATGTGGCGGTCGAGGAATTTTTGCAGGCGCGCCTGAACCTCGTCGCGTTCAGGTCCCGAAAGCTGATCGCCGGCACTCACCACGGCGCGCGGTTTAAGAAGCGAGTTTCCCGCCTCGACCCTGCCGATGGTCGCATGATTCCACGCGATCTGGCCGTCGCGGGTGAGTTTAAGGTCAGGATCGGCGGATACGGCTACGGCCTTGGCCCGGGCTGCGATCTCGGCCGCCACAGCCTGAAGGGCCGCGGCCTTCAGCGTGCGGGCCTCGGTGCCTTCGGCAACGCCATCGGGCACGAAGTGAAAGCCCTTGATCCGCCCCACATACTCGCCTTCGACGCGAAGGGCGCCATCGTCTTCAACAGTTGACATCAATTCTTCCTTACCCGCAAGGCGCTTCATCAGGACACTGGTGCGGCGGTCGATAAAACGCTGAGTCAGGCGTTCATGCAAGGCGTCCGACAGCTTGTCCTCTATCTCGCGGGCGGCGGATTGCCAATAGATCGGGGCCTCGAGCCAGTCGGCGCGATTGGCAATGAAGGTCCAGGTGCGGACGTGGGCGATGCGGTTGGAAAGCGTATCGAGATCGCCCTCTGAATTATCGCAATGCTTGAGCTGGCGGGCGAACCAATCCTCGTCGATGAAGCCGCGACCCGTTTGGAGGAACTGAAAGACGCGGCCCACAAGATTCGCATGTTCGGAATTGGAGATGTTACGGTAGTCGGGGATTTGGCAAACTTCCCACAGGCATGCGACGTCCTTGGGATTTGCCGCAAGATTCGCAATCTCGGGATCGCGGGCCATGGCTTCGAGCGCAATCACATCCGGACCCGATTGCGCACGGGTGAGGCCTTCGAGCATGGGCAACGCGGCGAGGCTCAGCCGCAAGCGGTCCAGTGAGGCAAAGTCGAGATTGCGGTTTCGCCATTGCAGCACACGCACTGAATCAAAGCGGTGGTTTTCCAGGCGTTCAACAGTCTCGGCATCAAAGGGATCCGCCGCGGCGGTGACGCCGAACGTGCCGTCGTTGAGAAAGCGTCCCGCCCGTCCCGCCACTTGGCCCAGTTCGCCGGGGTTCAGGGTGCGATACTGAAAGCCGTCGAATTTGCGGGTGGCGGCAAAGGCCACATGGTCCACATCCATGTTGAGTCCCATGCCGATCGCGTCGGTGGCCACGATGTAGTCGACATCGCCCGACTGGTAGAGTGCTACTTGCGCGTTGCGGGTGCGCGGTGAAAGGGCGCCGAGAACGACGGCAGCACCGCCGCGTTGCCTCCGGATCAATTCGGCCACCGCATAGACAGTTTCGGCGGAGAAGGCGACGATGGCTGAGCGGCCGGGAAGACGCGTGATTTTTTTGTGGCCGGCATAGGTGAGTTTGGAAAAGCGAGGCCGCGAGACGAAGGAAGTTCCGGGCAGAAGTTTTTCGAGGATGGGCCGCATGGTGGCGGCACCGAGCAACATGGTCTCTTCGCGGCCCCGGCGATGCAACACGCGATCAGTGAAAATATGGCCGCGCTCGAAATCGGCGCAGAGCTGAACCTCATCAATGGCCAGGAACGGCACGTCGATGCCCGCGGGCATGGCTTCTACGGTTGAAACCCAATAGCGCGGATTGGCGGGTATGATTTTTTCCTCGCCGGTGATGAGCGCCACCGCGGCGTCACCCGCCCGCAACCGCACCCGGTCGTAGATTTCGCGGGCCAACAGCCGGAGGGGCAAGCCGATCATGCCGCCGCCATGGGCCAGCATGCGCTCAACCGCGAGGTGGGTCTTGCCGGTGTTGGTGGGTCCCAACACGGCGGTGACATTTCGGA
>JBKKDI010000170.1:0-5696 GCA_046708645.1 Aestuariivirga sp. | reverse complement strand
CGCCGGCACCGCTGCCGCCGTGGCCGCGAGGCGGCGCGGCGCTGACGTGGTCGTATTGACGCGAGCGACGGCCACTCGGGAGAACATCGAGCGCCATGCCCTGGAGGCGGACCTGGTGATCGGAGCGGTCTTTGTCGCGGGGCAGCCCACGCCCAAGCTCCTGCCCCGGTCGCTGGTGAAACGCATGAAGCCCGGCGCGGTCATCGTCGACATCTCGATCGATGCCGGGGGCGTCGCGGAGACCTCGCGCCCCACCACCCATGCCGAGCCCACCTATGTGGTCGATGGCATCGTGCACTATTGCGTAGCCAATATGCCGGGCGGCGTGGCGCGCACCTCCACCTTCGCGCTCAATAATGTCACCCTGCCCTTCGCCCTCACCATTGCAGACAAGGGTTGGAAAAAAGCGCTGGCTGAAAACCCCGACCTGAAAAACGGCCTCAACGTCGCCCTGGGCAAGGTCACTTACCAGGCGGTGGCCCAGGATCTCGGCTACGACTATGTGCCCGCTGACAAGGTGATTGCCGGCTAGGCCCGTTCGAAGATCAACTGCTCGTCGCGCCAGCCGCCGGTCCACAGATCGTAACACGCCTCACGCATTTCGCTTAAGCCCTCGGTTACGGTGGCGAACACGTTGCCCGCGCACCAGCCGAGCTGCGGGCTGAACACCAGATTGTTGCGGTTATAGAACAGCGCGATGTCGATGATGCGCCTATGGCCCTCGAGGCCAAGCCTGCGGCGCAGCCCATGGGGAAACATGCCGGCGGGGAAATCCCAGATGACCACGTCGCCGCTGGCGGGCGCCACCGTTGGGTTCTCCGGCGGCAGCGGTTCGCCGGTGAGCGGCGGCGACAGGGTATAAATCTCGTTCGAGGCGTATTTCGCATGCCAAAGCGGGCCGGTGAGCGGCAGCCTGTCCCATACGACGTTGGCGGTTTCCGGCGCTTCGTCTTCCAGCATCGCAGCGATGCAAGACGCACCCTTGTGCTTCAGGCGGATTCGCAAATGGCGCGTCATTTCAATTCGGTCTTGTCATCGAAGTGTCGATTGATCGATGATGGGGATGTCGGGCAGGTCGTAGTAGTCGCCGGCCGATTCAGTATATAATTGACTTTGGATCCTCAAATCCGTCGGACCGTCAATTGTGCCCGCCCAGATCGAGATGTGCGCGGCATTGAGACGGCGCCAAAACAGGTTACTGCCGCACTGGGAGCAAAAGCCGCGTTCAGCGGCATCGGAGGAGCGAAACCACCGCAGCGCTTCGCCCATTATGACGACGTTCTTTTGCTCGGCTTGCGTTGCCGCGGCGTAGTGGCCGGAAGCTTTCCGGCATTGATTGCAATGGCAGGCCACGACCGGACGCAAATCGCCTCGAACTTCATAGCTAACTGCGCCACAAAGACAGCTCCCCCTGGTCGTTTTTCCCATGAATATCCCGCGCTACATGGCAGCCTGTTTCGGCTTGGTGTCGTAGTAGTAGTTGGCCTTCTTGCCATAGATCAAGCCGCGCAGGGTGCGGCGGATGATCTCGGATTTGCGCAAAGGGTCGACCACGGCGCGGAATGCGTCATGGGCGAAGACTTTGAGCCCATCCAGGGCCGGTGACGCGCCGGGCGGTTTTTGTATCATGCCGAAGCGGCGCAGCGTGCCGTTCATCAGCCTGATCTTGTTGAGGCGTGTGACCTCGGGCGTCTTCCACGTCATCGCCATGGAAATGGAATAGCTGCCGCCGGTGCTCACCCAATGGGGCACCATATAGGGCATGTGCACCGCGTCGCCCGGTTTCAAGGCATGCATCGTAGCGCGGGTTTCGTACCAATCCTCGTAGTGTTGATTGCGATGCTTCGAGGGTGAAATCTCCATCGCCTCCTCGGAGATCAGCACCCGGTCGGAATTCTCGAAGGTCCGAACGAATTTGTCGCCTTTGATCTGGATCAGGATGTTTTCTTCCGCATCCATGTGAAAGGGCGTGGTGGCTTTTGCCGACGAGATGAAAATGAAACCCTGTAAATCCGAATAATCGCCGGGCTTCTTTCCCGCCGCCCGGTTGGCGGCCTCAACAAAGGATTGCAGAAGCTCGCGGTACTCCTTGTCCTCGTTGACGAACTTTATCACCATCCAGGCATTCGCGGATTCGATCGAGCGGATCACATCTTCGGCCGGCATGTCGATCTTGGGCACGTCCTCGGGTTTGACACCCACCGCCACCTTGCCGGAATTATATTCGATGCGGTCGCGCGGCAGTGATTTCGCCAGATTGACAAGGCGCGGCAGCGCGAACAGTGGGTGATCAACCAGGCCATGCTTCAGGGTGAACGGCGTTTTCAGGAATTTCTCCCGGGCAATGGCGGGATCGATGGTCACGAGGTTCATGAGCGGTGTCTCCGGGTTAATCTATGGAAAAGGGCGCGGGCGGTGCCGTGGGCGGCGCGGCGCAAGCGTTCAGCGCCGGCGGTGAACTCAAAACGCAATTCCCCCACATCGGCGGAAGCGATCAGAACGTCGGCCACAGCCACGCGGTCCCGCCAGATATTATCGATCATCGGATGGCTGGGGATGGCGCAAGAATCGACGAGGTTGAGGCCGCCTTCCTTGAACAGGGCTTCGGTGGCATCGAGGATCAAGAGGACGCCAGGAGAGAATTTGGCGAAGGCCTCATCATAGGCAATCTTGCCGAGCCAGGCGCCACGGCCTTCGACAATGGCGAACATGGTGGCGATGGTGCGGCCATCGAATACCAGGGACCAGAAGCGCAATTTACCCGATTGGTGCAGTTCATGGGCAGCCTCGGCGAAGGCCGTGGCAACGGGTGCTGAGGATTTGAGCGAGGTGCCGCGTTTACCCTTCCAGCCGGCAGCCTCCAGATCGAGAAGGTCCCGAACCCAGTTCCCCACATCCTCGCCCGGTTTGAGGCAGGGGCTTTCCAGGACTCCCTGCTCCGACAGCCGGGTGCGCAGGCGGCGATATTCCTTGCGGCGCTTTCGCTCGAAATTGCTGTCAAACCAGTTTTCAAAGGTGCCCGACGGGAGGAGCGCGGCGCGCTCCCAGCGATCCAGAATGGCGAGGCGGGGAGCCGCCGCCAACAAAGTGTCCCAAAATGGGCCATCGGCGGGAATGCCCGTCAGCATGACGGGCGCCCGTTCATGGCGCAGGAAAGCGGCAAACGCTTCCGTTCCGAGATGGCGGTCGAGATGGGGCAGGCCTGAAGCGCTGAGAGGGGTTGTCCAGTTGGCGAGCAATGATGGCGGAAACCGCCGGCGTTTCACCGGCAGGGCAAATGCCAGCTCGCCGCCGCCATGTACCGTTGCCAATTCCGCGCCCTCGAGATGCTTAATAAGCGGAATCAGGAATTCCGGCCCATTGGGGCCGGCGGGGATAAGGGCTCGCGCGGCGAGCCGTGACCAATCATTGCGGAGCGATTCCGGGCGGGCGCAGCGCGCCACATCGAGCAATTGCCAATTTGCGACCAACATGGCATCGGCGGTGCAAACCGGATGCCACCTCATGTCCTCGCCCCGCGAAGCGGGGAGAGGACATTTCGGCTTAAGTATCGGTCTTGGCTTCGAGAACTTGGCGGCCGCGATACATGCCCGTTTTGAGGTCGATGTGATGGGGGCGGCGGAGTTCGCCGGACTTCTTGTCTTCAACCCAGGTGACGGTCGCCATCTTGTGGCCCGAGCGGCGCATGCCGATGCGGCTTCTGGTCATTTTCTTGCGTGGAACGGCCATTTAACGAAACTCCATGCCAAAGGGGCCAATGGCCCGCTTGATTTGGCGCGCTTATAGCGAAGCTTACCGGCCAAGACAAGCAAGATGGCCGCCCATCGCCCGCATGCGGATGAGGATCCGGTTGGCGATGGCGGAGACCCGCTTCGAGGGCCTGCCGGCATTGCGCTTGATTGGGTTCGGCAGCACGGCGGCGAGAAGCGCCGCCTCGCGGCGGGTGAGCTTGGCGGCGGGTTTTCTGAAATGATGCCGGGCGGCGGCTTCGGCGCCATAAATGCCGGGCGCCCATTCGGCGATGTTGAGATAGATTTCGATCATGCGGCGTTTCGGCCAAACCAGGTCCATCCACAGGGCCAGCGGCAGCTCCAGGCCCTTGCGGACAAAGGAGCGGCCATCCCACAGGAACAGGTTCTTGGCGGTCTGCATGGCAATCGTGCTGGCCCCGCCGGTTAGGCCTTCATCGCCATCGAAGGCCTCTTCGACAACCCACTGCATCTGCACCCAATCGATGCCATGATGCTCGCAGAAGCGGGCGTCCTCCGACGTTATGACCGCTGTAGCGAGCCAGGGCGACATTTCATCGAGGCTCACCCAATCCTTGTGAATGCCATTGCCGGTCAACAGCCTGAGCATCATCACGTTGGAAACAGGTGGCGGCACGAGGGTATAAACCAGCGTCATCACGATGGGCCACGCCGCGAGGAACGCCGCCGCATATAACAACCGCCGCTGCCAGGGGCGCAGGCTGAGCGTCCAGGCTCTGGCACGGGTGATCGTGGCGACCGGTTGAGTTTCGATGGTCATGTCCCTACAGATGGCCGATTAGCACAGGATTTTGCCCGTGTCCTTTGAAGAAGCCCTGTCCCGTTGCGCCCGGGAAACGACTTCCTTGCTCGACCGCTTGCTTGCGGTGGATGGGGCGCCAGCGCGGCGGCTCATTGAAGCCATGCGCTATGCGGCCCTGGGCCACGGCAAGCGGCTCAGGCCGTTTCTGGTGGTGGAATCGGCAGCACTTTTCGATGTGCCGCGCGAGCGGGCGCTACGGGTGGGTGCGGCGGTTGAATGCGTGCATTGTTATTCGCTGGTCCATGACGACCTGCCCGCCATGGACAACGACGACTTACGGCGCGGTAAGCCCGCCACCCATCGCGCTTTCGATGAAGCCACCGCCATCCTTGCGGGCGATGCGTTATTGACTGTTGCGTTTGAGATTCTCAGCGATTCCGCAACTCATCCCAATGCAGACGTTCGCATGGCACTTGTCGGCGGGCTGGCAAAGGCATCGGGGCTGGCTGGCATGGCAGGAGGCCAAATGCTCGACATCGCCGCGGAGAGCGGAAAGATAGACGATATTATTCGCATGCAAGGCCTCAAGACGGGCTCCCTGTTCCGCTTCGCTTGCGAGGCGGGCGCCATACTGGCGGGCATCGATCCCGGTCCGCTTCGTCAGTACGCGGATAATCTCGGCCTCGCCTACCAGATCGCCGACGATCTTCTCGATATGGACCAGACGGAGAAAGCGGCCTTTGTCAACCTACTAGGCCGCGAGCCCGCGAAACAGAGCGCCCAAACGTTGACAAGGGACGCGATCGCCGCCCTCGGCATCTATGGCCCTCGCGCCGAAGTCTTGCGCGAAGCCGCACACTTCATGGTGGCGCGGCGGATGTAGACCCATTACACGATGTCATTGCCGGGCTTGTCCCGGCAACCCATGCCAACGGGGAGCACAGCACGGCACGGCGATGGGTCGCCGGAATAAATCCGGCGATGACAAACTTGAATGCCTTGCATCTCACCCCCACCGCCGCTTCACATAATTCTCCACAATCTCCTTGAACTGCCCGGAGATGTTCTCGCCCCGGAGCGTCATCGCCTTCTTGCCGTCCACGAACACCGGCGCCGATGAAATTTCCCCCGTGCCTGGCAGCGAGATGCCGATATCGGCGTGCTTCGATTCCCCGGGACCATTC
>JBKKDI010000169.1:0-13861 GCA_046708645.1 Aestuariivirga sp. | reverse complement strand
ATAAAAGCAAGGATTGCCCAAAGAAATATGGAGGGCATACCAATTAGGTAAAACAGGCCGGCAATAAGTAGCCCGACGGCCGCGTTGATGGCACTGTGTAATAACAGATAGGTGGAAACCTCCGTTTCGACATCCTGAACGACCCGAAGCGCATTTTTCTTGTCCGTAAGCGTGGGCATAATGTTTATCAATTTTTCATAAAGGAGATTACCTGAGGCCATTAGAAAGAGTGACAAAATGACTGCTCCGGTAAATGAGGCTGCATAGCTTACCGGATACGCAGCCATCGAAAGAATTGCAGGTAGGCCGGGTTCTTTGACGACTACTTCTGTGACAGGCTTGTCATCAAGCGGTGTGGCGGCATCCTTGATATCCTCAGTAATCTTAGTAATGTTCGTGAAAGTCCCACTGATACTCCGGACCTTTTCAGTAAGGGTACGCCGAATTTCTGGTGCGTCTGCTATCCAACCGGCAACGGGTCCACTGACAAGGTAGCCTACTGAGAGGCCGACCACTAGGACCGAGGTAGCTAAGGCGCAGGCGCTGGCCCACGCGGGCATTCCACGCACTGAAAGCCAGCGAATAACGGGGCGGAAAGTTATGGCGATGAGAAATGCGAGCGTAACGGGCACAAGGAAATCGCGGGCTACATAGAACACAGCGAGCAAGCCAATAATAAAAATGCCGACTAACACGGCAAATACGCGAGGAAGATAGAAGCCGCGCTTTTCTTCTTTATCGAACTGCTCTTTATCGAACTTATCTGGAAAGCTTGCCGGTATTTTTTTCGTTTTGTCGCTGGTGCCTTTGTCTTTGGCTTTAACCCTACCCCTCTCGCTGCCTACCATGGTATCGTCCTTCGAGTGTTTACAAGGCCGTTTCGAGTTTCCTGGAGGGCAACAACGTTGTGAACCAATAATGGTTCCTAAGGTTAGACGATGCCAATTGCCAGCACTCCGTTGCGGCTATAAAACAACGCCCGCATCCACCGTTTCGACCGGGCCGTGTGATTGCAAACGGGCGAAGTTTCACGTGGCTACTGTAGGGTTTTCAGTCATGGCGCCACACTCGGTAATCATACTTGCCATGGCTTTGCTAAGGTTCATAGTTTGTGAGCACCGGTCGCATTATAGGTAAATGGTGCTGCTATGGGGGCAGATTCCTAGGGGTGGTTTTTCAGTCTATGCGATAGGTTTTATAGGTTACGTCCTCCCCAATCCATATCCATGCCGCCAGTAACGTCTCGCTGAAAGTTTTCATCGAGTGACTTTCAAACGGTTCATGGTGGATCAGGCCGCCGGGCATCGGAATCCAGAAATTCTCTATCCCTTTAACTTTTCGGGGAAATTCGGTCCTGATGGTGGTTGGCATGCAGCCTCTTTAATTGGAGTAGACCCCCGGATAGGCGAACCATGGGCATTAAATCAACACCCCGAAAATGAACGCTTGATAACCTGATGGAACCCGAATTCGTTCAGGAGCGTTTATGTAAAAAATACGACATCAACATTGTCGATAGGGGTTTGAAATGTCCAGGATCGCTAAAATAGTTGCGGGCGCAGCCATTTTCGCAGGCCTTTTTGCCACTTCCGCCCAAGCCGTTACAACGCATCCTTTTCAAGGTGTCATCATCGTACCTGCGTCCACCAGTCCTCATCCCCATCAGGAAGGCTCCGCGACTCAACGGAAACAGCAGGCTCAAACTCAAATCAATCGCGGTGAGATCGTGGCCTTCGGCATCGACGCGGCGCCGGGCTCGATCATCATCAACACGAGCCAGAAAGCTCTTTACCTCGTTATCGGCAAGGGCCGGGCGGCGAAGTATCGCGTCGCAACCGCAAAGCAGGGCTTCGAATGGTCGGGCACTCAGAAGGTTTCCTCCAAGGTCGAATGGCCCGATTGGCGTCCGCCCGCCGAAATGCGCGCTCGCCGTCCGGATCTGCCGGAATTCATGGCGGGCGGCCTCGATAACCCGCTTGGCGCCCGGGCCATCTATCTCGGCTCCTCGATCTATCGCATTCACGGCACCAACGAACGGGACTCGATCGGCACACCTGCGTCTTCAGGCTGCATCCGCATGCTCAATGAGGACGTGACCGAGCTCTATCGCTTCGTGAAGGTGGGTGCCACCGTGACGGTCATCTAAATTTCGCCACAGCGATCTTCTTTCTCCCGCGCTCGCAGAACTCGAGCACCCTTATTCGATCTCGATGCACCCGTAGGCAAAACTCAGGCTAGGTTTTGCTAAAGTAACGTTCGAATTCACAAGCACCAAACTGGCTTAACCACCCTTCAATGGAAGATTTGCGAACTGGCCAAAGGGCTGCATGGCTCGGCACACAAATTAGGGCTTTAACCTCGAGACATGAAGCAGATCGGACGTTGCCATGGGCGGTGAGGATGCTCCGCCTACGTTCATCGACAGTCAAATTCGTAGGATCGTCAGGGGGCCCCAGCAACAGCCGAGACAGTAGGCCCCCAACCAACCTCACGCCATGTCTGCTGCTCGCCTGAAAGCGAACATTTTTCTGCACTCGGAAAGAAGAAAAATTATTCACCGGTGAATATGGGCAGGGGGCCTTGTCTGGAAATGTCCATACTATGAACCCTGTTGCGTACTAATTTTTGAGCGCCCACTGGGAATTAGTACACAACATGAGCAGATGATGGCCACCGGCGGCTGCGACTTCGAGTGCCCGCTTGGCAGCAATGCCGCACAAGCCTCATGTTGACAAATCACTTGCAAAGCGAAAGAAAAAGGAGAGCGGTCCCTCAGCCAAGAAGTCCCGCCGTCCCCAATCGATCTAAGCGCTAAACGCTACTTAGATTTCTTGATCGTCTCAACAACATGCGTGTTAGGCTTCTGTTGAGCGACTTTGACTGGCACGAAGCGGCCATCAATGGCACTTCTGCCAATTTTGCTCGACATGGTTCATCACCTCCTTTCCGGGCAGTAGCCCTCGCTACAGCCAAAGCCCGGAACAAAGTGCGAATCACTCAAGCGTCAGGATTATAGCGTTTAGGACTCGTGGCGTCCTTTTGCGCCTACGCATTCTCCACAGCTTACGCGATTTCTGTGTAGCGGTACTTGACAAGAAACCCTTGTTAGCGGGGCAGACCGCCCAAAGGCTGCTGCGGGCATAGTGGAAAGTCCAACAAACCTCACGCCATTTTTTTCTGCACAACGAAAGAAGAAAAATTATTCACCGGTGAATATCCGGGAGAGATTACGAGGTCAGGAAGGAATAAATTCCTGGTGGTGCGAAACGGCGGGGAGGTGGGAAATTGTATATAACATGACCGCCTTGCGCACGCCGGGAACGGTGCGCGTGATGAGCGCGTCGAGGCGGCGGCCGAAGCTACGTTTCCAGCCCGGCATGGCCGCGATGTAGGCCTGCATGGGGGCGTCGCCATAGGCCTTCGGAACTTGCGGGTTGCCGCCGGAGGGAAGGACCGGCTTGGCGGCGGGCTTCCTTGTGGGCTTCGCCGGCTTCTTGGAGGCTTGCGGGGCATTGTTTTCGCAACTGCGAGAAAACTGTGGCGCGAGGCGAGAGACTTGCCCCCGCATCTGCCCCATTGCCGCCATCATTGCGAACGACTTTCAACACAGGTTAACGAAGCAGCAACTCAAATTTGGGAAAATGGGAAGACGTGACAATTGGGCCGCACTGAGCTTGCGGCCAAGGTTTCGTCATAAAGGTTGACTCGACGGGATTGAGAAGGCATTTTCGGCATATCGACGGGCCCAGTGCCCTAGATGCCGGGACGCAACAACAAATTTGCTTCGAGCAGGACGCCAAGCCTCCAGTGGGAACGGTGCGGGCGGATGAGAGCCGGAGCAAAAAAAGAACGGTAAGGGGACTGGGGTATTGAACGACCGCGTCGACAGACATCCGGGCCGTGGAAGAGATGCCAGCGCGCCCAAACGCCCGCAAGTTCCGCTTGTTGAGCCTTACGACGACCTCGAAGGTATCTTTGAGGTCGAGGACGTCCATCACCGCTGGCTGTTGACCACCTGTGTTACAGGAATTGCCGGATCGCTGGTGATCGGCAGTGCGGTTCTCGGAATTTTCGGCGAGAACGCCGTGCCGCGCGATGCCTATGCCGCAATCAATACGGCCTCGATCACCGGAAGCGATTCGCTCGGCGGTGACGTTTCCAAGCTCTCGGGCCAGATGATCATTCCCGAGCGCGGCCTTGCCGGCGACAACAACTATCCGGAGATCACCTCCGCTGATTTGCCCTATGGCGACGGCAAGACCGTGGTGCTGGACGCGGAAATCGCATCGGCCGAGCAGGAAGCCGCGAACATCACGACGATTTCCAAAACCGCGCCGCCCGAACCCATCGACGAGACCTTTAAATTGGCCAAAGGCCAGTCCCTCATCGATGCCCTCGCCGATCGCGGCGTGACCAAGGAAGCAGCCCAGGCCCTTGTGGCCGCCATCGAGGCGGTGTTCCCCACGGAGATGATCAAGGCGGGAACCAAATTCGAAGTGACGCTTGACCGGCAACAGGACTTCTATGGCCGCGATGTGACCTATCCCGTGGAGCTCTCGTTCCAGCCCGGCCCGAATGAAACCATCAAGGTTCAATCGGACGAGGATGGCCAGTTCGCCGCGGTGGTCGATGGCGCGGAGGGCGGAGCCAAGTCGCAATACGCCCAATACAACCACTTCCACACCAAGGCCAAGGTCGGCGCCAGCCTCTATTCGACGGCGAAGGACAACAAGGTCCCCGAGTACATCGTTTCCGAACTGACCCGGGTTTTCGCATATGACGTCGACTTCCAGCGCCAAGTGAAGGCCAACGACACATTCGAGGTCTTCTATGGCAATCCGCTGACGGGCTCCTCATCCAAGCGCAAGGTGATGCACTATGCGCAACTGACGCTGGCGGGAAAGACCAAGACCTATTTCCGTTACACCACCGCGGACGGCCAAACCGACTACTACGACGACCGCGGCCACAGCGCCACCAAATCGCTGCTCAAGACGCCGGTGTCGGGAGCCAAGATGACGTCGGGCTTCGGCATGCGCCGCCATCCGCTGCTGGGTTATTCCAAGATGCATACGGGCGTCGACTTCGGCGTTCCCCACGGCACGCCAATCCGCGCCGCCGGTGCTGGCGTCGTCGAACTGGCGGGACGCCATGGCGCCTATGGCGTCACCGTCGAAATCCAGCATACCAAGAAATACGAAACGCTTTATGCCCACATGAGTAAGCTTGCCACCGGCATCCGCCGCGGAACCCGGGTGAACCAGGGCCAGATCATCGGCTATGTGGGCTCGACCGGGCGCTCCACCGGCCCCCACCTCCATTATGAAATTCGCGTGGGCAAGCGAGCGGTCAATCCGACCAATGTGAAAGTGACCGGCGGCAAGCAACTGGCCGGCAAGGATCTGGTGAAGTTCCAGAATTTGAAGCAGCGCGTGGTTGCCATGATGCAGCGAGCGCCGTCGGCCACCCAGGTCGCCCAGGCCAATCCGTAGGCGCAAGCAGACACAATTTCTCATCCTGCCCGAACTTGATGCGGGCATCTTTTTTGCTGTTCCAGAGAGGATGCCCGGGTCAAGGCCATTACTGTGCGGCTATTCCGGTCCTTTAAGAAAATACGGGCACGTTAGGTTTAAATCGCAAGATGTCCTCGCCCCGCGTTAGCGGGGAGAGGACATCCTTGGCCTTGTCATCGCTTCCTGAGCCGGACAGCAGTACGTCAAGCCCGGGCATGATGAGAAACCAATGACCTTGACCGCGTAGGTGAGCCGTGGCATTCGTTATATCTTACGAGATATAACGAATGGGGAAAATCATGGGATTCTTTCTGCGGATTTTTGGCCTTTTCGTCTTCCTCGCACTCGGTCTTGCACCAGCGCGGGCGGAGCCGGTGAAGGTTTTTGCCGCCGCCAGCCTCAAGACCGCTCTCGACGAAATCAACGGGGCGTGGAAGGCATCTTCACGTCAGGAGGCGATCGGCGTTTATGCGGCTTCGCCGGCACTCGCCAAACAGATCGTCGAGGGCGCGCCCGCCGATATCTTCATCTCGGCCGATCTCGACTGGATGGACGATCTTGAAAAACGCAAACTCATAAAGCCGGATTCACGCCGCAATCTCCTCGGGAACACATTGGTATTGATCGCACCCGCAGATTCCGGGATGAAGGTTTCACTTCAACCGGGCGTCGATCTCGTGGCCCTTCTCAAAGGTGGACGGCTTGCCCTGGGAGAGACGAAGGCCGTGCCGGCGGGACGCTATGCCAAGGCCGCGTTGCAATCGCTTGGCATCTGGGACGGATTATCCTCGCACCTGGCCGAACAGGTCAACGTGCGCGCGGCCCTGCAGCTTGTGGCACGCGGTGAAGCGCCGTTGGGCATCGTCTATGGCAGCGATGCCAATGCGGAAACCAAGGTTGTGGTGGCCGCCGTATTTCCCGAGACATCCCATCCGCCGATCATCTATCCGGTGGCCATCGTCGCCTCCTCGAAGAATCCGGCAGCGGGTGAATATCTGGCTTTCCTCGTTTCTGATGGGGCATCGGCGATTTTCACAAAGAATGGGTTTACACCGATCAAATAGCAACGATGCCGAATTTCACCCCCGAAGAAGTTCAAGCGATCCTGCTTAGCCTGCAAGTGGCTGTTGTGGCGACGATTGCCATGCTGCCGTTGGGCGTGGGATTGGCGTGGCTGCTGGCAAGGCGGGAGTTCTGGGGCAAGACGCTGCTGAACGGAGTGGTGCATTTGCCGCTAGTGCTGCCGCCGGTGGTGACCGGCTACCTGCTGCTGGTTGCCTTCGGCCGGAGAGGCTTCGCGGGAGCATTTTTTGAGCAGTGCTGCGGGCTGGTGTTTTCTTTCCGCTGGACCGGCGCAGCGCTCGCCGCCGCCGTGATGGGGCTGCCGCTGATGGTGCGGGCCATAAGGCTCACCATCGAATCGGTCGATGGCCGCCTTGAAAGTGCTGCCGCAACGCTGGGCGCCACGCCGCTGCGCATCTTCTTCACGGTAACATTGCCGCTGGCCGCACCGGGACTCATCGCCGGAAGCATTCTGGCTTTCGCCAAGGCGCTGGGTGAATTCGGCGCCACCATTACTTTCGTTTCCAGCATTCCCGGGGAAACGCAAACCATAGCACTGGCGATCTATGGCTTGACGCAGGTGCCCGGCGGCGAAGAGGCCCTGTGGCGGCTGGCGGCCGTCTCCATCGTGATTTCCCTGGCGGCACTTGCGGCTTCGGAAGTGATGGCGCGGCGGCTGTCGCAACGGGTGGCGGGCTTTGCATGATCGAAGCTACGATCGGCCTCAAGCGCGGTGCCTTCGACCTCGACGTCTCTTTTACCGGCGGGGCGGGCGTCACCGCGCTCTTCGGCCCCTCGGGCTCGGGCAAGACGACCATTCTCAACGCCATCGCCGGTCTCGAACGGCCGTCGCGCGGACGGATCACCGTCGATGACACGGTGTTTTTCGATTCCCAGGAGCGCATCGATCTCGCAGCCCATCGCCGCAATATCGGCTACGTGTTTCAGGATGCATTGCTGTTTCCACATCTGAGCGTGGCGCAAAACCTGCGTTACGGCATGCGCGGCGACGCCTACGGTTTTGACAAAATCGCGGCCCTCCTCGGACTGGAACTTTTGCTTGACCGGATGCCCGCGAAACTCTCGGGCGGCGAGCGCCAGCGCGTTGCAATTGGCCGGGCGCTCCTCTCCCGGCCCCGCCTGTTGCTCATGGATGAGCCGCTGGCATCCCTCGACATCGAGCGGAAACACGACATCCTGCCCTATGTTGAAAGCCTGCGCGACAGTTTCGGCATACCGATTCTCTATGTCTCCCACGCCGTCGACGAAGTGGCGCGGCTGGCCGATCATGTGATCGTCATCGAAGGGGGGCGGATTATCGCAACGGGAGTACCCGAAACCGCGCTTGCGCCGCATCTGAGCACGGGCGAGACGCGCTTCGACCGCGTCTCCGTGCTCACCGGCCAGGCCGGGCCGCACGATGCAGCTTACGGCCTGACGCCGCTCATTCATGCGGCGGGGCGGATCACCATCGCCGGCAAGCTCGAGGAAAACCGCAAGACGCGGATCGTCATCCGCGCCACGGATGTGACGCTTGCCACCATGGCGCCCCGGCATTTGAGCGTTAGGACCGCGCTCAAGGGCCATATCGCCGACATCGAGCGCGATGCGGGGCCAGCCGCCATTGTCACCGTTGTTCTCGCGGGCGGTCAGCGCCTTGCGGCGGCGGCCACGCGAAAGGCCATCGATGAAATGAAACTGGCGGCGGGAACCGAGGTCTGGTGCCTGATCAAGGCCGTTTCGATCGACGCCCGCTGGCTGCGGAGCGGCTGACCGCCACGCCCGGAAATTTCGCGAGGCGGCGCGCTACCATGTGCGCTGCATCCTTCTCGATGCCGCGATAGGCGGCGATCACCGCGTGGCCGAGATCCGTCAGCCTGGCGCCGCCACCGCCCACACCTCCGGTCGAGGACTCGACGAGGGGCGCGGCAAACAGCGTGTTCGACTCTTCGACCAAGAGCCAGGCGCGGCGATAGGACATCTCCATGGCGCGCGCCGCCGCCGAAATCGAGCCGGTCTTCGCCACCAGCTCAAGCAGCCTGATCTTGCCCGGCCCCAGCCTTTTGCCGGGCGCCATTTCGATGCGGAAGGTGGCATGGGGGAAATCGGTCATGCTTCAATCCATGCCACGGGTCTGCGCCAGCGGGAAGCCCTTGCGAACCACCTCTTCCCAACAGATAATTGGCGCCGAGGCTAAAGTTTCCAATGGTCACTAACCAGCAATTGTTCGACCGCGACAAGAGTTGTCTCGTCGTCATCGACGTTCAGCAGCATTTTCTGGAAAAACTGCCGCTCGATTGGCGGCAACCGCTGGTGGCGAGTATCGCCTGGCTTATGCGCGTAGCCCGCCTGCTCGGCATTCCCATCATCGCGACTGCGGAAGACATCGCAAAGGATGGCCCGCTCGTTCCAGGCCTGGTGAAGGAACTTCCGGCAGATGCGATAGTGCACGACAAGATGGTCTTTGGCCTGTGCGGGCAGCTTTCCATTCTTGACGACGTCAAGAGGCGGGCGCGCGGCGAGTTTATCCTCGTAGGTCTGGAGACGGATGTTTGCGTGGCCCATTCCGCTATCGGCCTAATGGACCAAGGCTTTCGCGTCGCCGTCGTCGAAGATGCGACCGCCTCGCCGCCGCCACATCATGATTACGGCATTAAGCGCCTGTCAGCTGCGGGCGCCGTCATTACTTCGGTCAAGGGAATCTACTATGAATGGATGCGTGATCTCGCCACTGACAATCGCACCCGGCAGCAGATGAACTCACCCTTACCGCCGGGGCTCATACTATAATTTGAGATCAGGCCGCTTGCGCTGAGGCCTTACGGGGTTCCAGCGTCAGTTTGCCTTCGCCGACGCCGACATCGACGGTGTCGCCATCAGTCACCCGGCCGGCGAGAAGTTCCTCGGCCAGCGGGTCTTGCAGCGACTTCTGGATCACGCGCTTCAGGGGACGGGCGCCATAGGCGGGATCGTAACCCTTGTTGGCCAGCCAGTTGCGGGCGGCTTCGCTGACGGAGACGGTAATCTTCCGTTCACTGAGCAGTTTCTGCAAGCGCCCGATCTGGATATCGACGATCGACCCCATGTGCTCGCGCTTCAGGCGATGGAACAGGATGATCTCGTCGAGGCGGTTCAGGAACTCCGGCCGGAAATGGCCTCTGACCACGGCCATGACCTGATCGCGCACCACGTCCACATCCTGCGTCTCGCCCAGGCTCACGAGATATTCGGAACCCAGGTTCGAGGTCATGATGATCAGCGTGTTCTTGAAATTGACGGTGCGGCCTTGGCCGTCGGTGAGGCGGCCATCGTCAAGCACCTGTAGCAACACATTGAATACATCGGGGTGAGCCTTTTCGATCTCGTCGAAGAGTACGACCTGATACGGACGGCGCCTGACGGCCTCGGTCAGGGCGCCACCTTCATCGTAGCCGACGTAGCCCGGGGGTGCGCCAATCAGGCGCGAGACGGAATGCTTTTCCATGTATTCCGACATGTCGATCCGGACCATGGCATGGTCGTCGTCGAAGAGGAACGAGGCGAGCGCCTTGGTGAGTTCGGTCTTGCCGACACCGGTGGGACCTAGGAACATGAAGGAACCGATGGGCCGGTTGGGATCCTGCAAGCCCGCACGGGCGCGGCGGACGGCGGTGGCCACGGCTTCCACCGCCTCCGACTGGCCGACGACGCGCTTGGCCAGATCTTTTTCCATGTGCAGCAGCTTGTCGCGTTCGCCTTCCAGCATTTTGTCGACGGGAACGCCGGTCCAGCGCGAGACGACCTGGGCCACGTGTGATTCCGTCACCGCTTCCTCGAGCATATGGCTCGCGCCTTCGGCTTCGACGGCCTGCAACTGCTTCTCAAGAGCGGGAATGGTCGAATAGGCCAGTTCGCCCGCCTTGGCGAAATCACCCCTACGCTGGGCCTGATCGAGTTGGAGCCGGGCTTTTTCCAGTTCCTCCTTGATCTTGGAGGCGGAGGCGAGCTTCTCCTTCTCCGCCCGCCAGTTCCGCGTCAATGCCGCTGACTTTTCCTCAAGCTCCGCCAGTTCCTTCTGGAGCCGTTCCAGACGGTCCTTCGAGGCGCGGTCGGTTTCTTTCTTGAGGGCTTCGCGCTCGATCTGCAATTGCATGATCTTGCGGTCGATCTCATCGAGTTCTTCCGGTTTTGAATCAACCTGCATGCGCAGCCGCGCCGCCGCTTCGTCCATCAGGTCGATGGCCTTATCGAGCAGAAACCTGTCGCTGATGTAGCGGGCAGAGAGGGTCGCTGCCGCCACGATCGCCGCTTCGGTTTTGCGGACGCCGTGGTGGAGTTCGTATTTCTCCTTGATGCCCCGCAGGATGGAGATTGTATCCTCAACCGTGGGCTCGTTGACAAAGATGGGCTGGAAGCGCCGCGCCAGGGCCGCATCCTTCTCCACATGTTTGCGGTATTCATCAAGCGTGGTGGCGCCGACGCAGTGCAGTTCGCCACGCGCCAGGGCGGGCTTCAACAGGTTGGAGGCATCCATGGCGCCATCGGCTTTGCCGGCGCCCACAAGCGTGTGCATCTCGTCGATGAACAGGATGATGCCGCCTTCGGCCGCGATCACCTCCGACAGCACGGCCTTGAGGCGTTCCTCGAATTCGCCGCGATATTTGGCGCCGGCGATGAGGGAACCCATGTCGAGGGCGAGAAGCTTCTTGTCCTTGAGGCTTTCGGGAACGTCGCCTTTGATGATGCGGAGTGCGAGACCCTCGGCAATCGCCGTCTTGCCGACGCCGGGTTCGCCGATCAGAACCGGATTGTTCTTGGTGCGCCTCGACAGCACCTGGATGGTGCGGCGAATTTCCTCGTCTCGGCCAATCACCGGGTCGAGCTTGCCCGATTGGGCCGCTTCGGTGAGGTCGCGGGCGTATTTCTTGAGCGCATCGTAGCTTTGCTCGGCGGACGCCGTATCGGCGGTGCGGCCCTTGCGGATGGCATTGATCGCCTGGTTGAGGCCCTGGGCAGTGACGCCCGCGGCCTTCAGGGCCTTGGCGGCCTCACTGGGTTCGATGGCGAGCACCTGGAGCAGGCGCTCGGCGGTGACGTAGCTGTCGCCCAGCTTCTCGGCCATTTTCTGGGCCGCATCGAAAACCCGCGCCATCTCCGGCGACAGGTACACCTGGCCGGCGCCACCGCCGGATACGGATGGGATTTTCTTGAGTGCTGCTTCCGTCTCGCGCAGCGCCAAGCGTGAATCGCCGCCAGCGGCCTTGATGAGGCCCGCGGCCAAGCCTTCCTCGTCGTCGAGCAAAACTTTCAGAAGATGTTCGGGGGCGAAACGCTGGTGCCCTTCGCGCAAGGCGAGAGACTGGGCCGACTGGACGAACCCGCGCGAGCGCTCGGTAAATTTTTCGAAATCCATGATCTCTCCTCCTCGGCACGCTCTTGGCAGGCCCATGAGGCACCCGCTGGAACGCCGTCAACGGCTGAATGAAAGAGATATAGGAATAGCGTTCAAAAGAAAAAGGCCGGAGGAGCCGGCCTTTTCGCAATTAAACGATCAATCGACCGTGGTTGGCGTATCGGGCGCATCCGCCACCTCGGCGGAGGCCGCGCCCGCTTCGCGACGCGGTTTGCGCTCCCCGCGGGGCTTCCGGACCGGTGCATCCACCTCGGCCTCATCGGTTTGCGCCAAGGGGGCGGGGCGCTTCAGGAACGACGGCGCCTCCCACTGGCCGGACTCGACGGGCGCTTCGTCCCTGGGCGGAAGTGGCGCCAAATCCCGGGGCTGATCATCGCCCCGGGGCTGGGATGGCGCGGACCTTGTTTCGCCATTGGCATTCTGCGGCTGGTCCCGGCGGTCTTGCCAGCGCGGCCGGTTCCGGTCGCGGTTGCCATAGGATTGGTTGCCCTGCTGGTCACGGTCGCGGTTGCCGTAGGATTGGTTGCCCTGCTGCTGGTCGCGGTAATCGCGCTGGGGGCGATAATTCTGCTGTTGACGATCGGGATCGAAGGGCTGGCCCGTGATGTCGGGTTGCTCGGCAACTTGCGGGTTCCGAGCCTCCGTGGACATCGGATCCTGCGTATCGTCGCCCCCCTCCTCATCGCCTTCCTCGCCAGGCCTGCGAAATTGCGGCTGCATCTGCTGCTGGTAGGCCTGGGCCGCGGCGACGATGCGGAGATAGTGTTCCGCATACTGATAATAGCTTTCCGCCATGACGATGTCGCTTGCCGACTGGGCGTCGCGGCCGAGTTGCAGGTATTTCTCCGCGACCGTCTGCGCCGTGCCACGGACTTTCACGTCCGGCCCGTTACTCTCATAAACGCGGCTTAGGGGGTTTCCGCCGCTGTGGTTTCCGCCCCCGCCGCCGCCGCTGCCGCCACTACTCCTATGCCGGTTACGGCCGCGCTTGTTTTGCTGCCCAGGTCTCATGTCATTTCCATTTGAAGTTTACGAATTTCCATACCGGCAAGTGCCGTCCTTTGGCCCGACGGCTTCGGGAGGCATCCAAAATAGGACTCAAATTTTGAGCCTTTTCAATATTTTACCCGATGGTTGCGACAATCTTTTTCCGCCTTCGGCAGATCCGGCTCCGGACCCGCCGCCCTCGATGACAAGGGGCAGAAGGATTTACCGACTCATATGTAGCCGAGCTGTGGCGGTTTTCCAATGGATATTTTCAAGACCTGGTAAAGACCAGGCAGCGTACATGGCCCGCCAGGTCAATCTTGGCGGTTTCCGGGCTGAAGCCCGAGGCGGCAAACATAGCCGACACTTCCCCTTCCTGACCCGATCCGATTTCCACGAGGAGGCGGCCCCCCGGGGCGAGATGGGCTTGGGCCCCGGTGGCGATACGCCGGTAGGCCTCAAGCCCGTCAGGACCGCCGTCCAGGGCCTTGAGGGGATCGAAACCTCTTACTTCCATAGGGAGCTCCGCTACCGCCAATAGGGGGATGTAGGGCGGGTTAGAGACGATAAGGTCAAAAGTTCCGGTGACGGTGTCGAACCAGCTGCAATGGAGCCATCGGACCCTTTCCCCCACGCTAAGACGCTCGGCATTGTCCTTGGCAACGGCCAGGGCCCTGGCCGAGATGTCGGTGGCAACGCCGGTGGCCTTGGGACATTCGGCGAGAAGTGTGACGATGATGGCGCCCGAACCCGTGCCAAGATCAAGGATGCGGGCACCGGGTCTTACATATTGCAGCGCAGCCTCGATCAGCGTTTCCGTATCGGGGCGCGGATCGAGCACGGCGGGTGTCACGTTGAAGGTGCGCCCATAGAATTCACGCCGGCCGAGAATGCGTGAGACAGGCTC
>JBKKDI010000168.1:0-3590 GCA_046708645.1 Aestuariivirga sp. | reverse complement strand
GCCCAAGCTGTTCGAGGGCGAAGCGATCCCGGACATCCTGCTCTGCGGCGATCACGAGGCGATAAGGCGGCACAAGCGCGCAGAGGCGGAAGAGCTCACGCGCAGCCGGCGGCCGGACCTGTGGCAGGCGCATAGAGCGGGCAAAGCGGGGAAGGATTGATTTTGCCGCCGGTCAAGGGTATGACCGGGCCCACGCACAAGGACAAATCCCCATGAATATCATCCAGCAACTCGAAAATGAGCAGGCGGCGGCGGTGGCAGCCAAGCGTGCCATTCCAAAATTCGCGCCCGGCGATACGGTGAAGGTCAATGTAAGGGTGGTCGAAGGCGACCGCACGAGAGTCCAGGCCTATGAGGGGCTGGTGATCGCGCGGTCGGGCGGCGGGCTCAACGAGAACTTCACGGTGCGCAAGATGTCCTATGGCGAAGGCGTGGAACGGGTGTTCCCGGTTTATTCGCCAATGATCGACTCGATCAAGGTGGTGCGCCACGGCAAGGTGCGCCGGGCCAAGCTCTATTACCTCCGCGGCCGCACGGGCAAATCGGCTCGCATCGCCGAGAAGCAGAAGGCCTTCGGGCTCGCCGCAGCGCCCGCGGCGGAAGCAGCCAAGGAAGGCTGATCGTCCTTCTACGGATGAATTTGCCGCCGTCCCGCGCCGTGGCGCGGGGAGGTATGCGCCGTCGCCAATTGACTTGGAGGCGGCAATTGCTAAATACCGGCGCATGCTTAGCCCACGCACGCTTTATGACAAGATCTGGCACGATCATCTGGTCCACGAGGCGCCGGACGGCACCTGCCTGCTCTATATCGACAGGCATCTGGTGCACGAGGTGACAAGCCCGCAGGCCTTCGAGGGCCTGCGCATGACGGAACGCAAGGTGCGCCACCCGGAGCGCACGCTGGCCGTGGTCGATCACAACGTGCCAACGACCGACAGGAGCCATGGCATCGCCGAACCCGAAAGCCGCATCCAGGTCGAGACCCTGGCGCGCAATGCCAAGGAGTTCGGCATCGAATATTTTAACGAACACGACAAGCGCCAGGGCATCGTCCATGTCGTGGGACCGGAACAGGGCTTTACGCTGCCGGGCACCACCATCGTCTGCGGCGACAGCCACACATCGACCCATGGCGCATTCGGAACCCTGGCCCATGGCATCGGCACCTCCGAGGTCGAGCACGTGCTGGCGACGCAAACGCTGATCCAGAAGAAAGCCAGGAACATGCTGGTCCAGGTGGACGGCAAGCTTGCAGCCCACGCCACCGCCAAGGACATCATCATGGCGATCATCGGTGAGATCGGCACGGCGGGCGGCACCGGGTCGGTGATCGAATATGCCGGAGAAGCGATCCGCGATCTTTCCATGGAAGGCCGCATGACGGTGTGCAACATGACCATCGAAGGCGGTGCGCGCGCCGGCATGATCGCCCCCGACAGCAAGGCTTATGATTATCTCAACGGCCGCCCCAAGGCGCCGAAGGGCGCGGCATGGGATCAGGCGCGGCGCTATTGGGACAGCTTGCACACCGATGAGGGCGCCCAATTCGACCGGGTGGTGAAGCTTGATGCCGCCTCGTTGCCGCCCATCGTTTCCTGGGGCACCAGCCCGGAAGACGTGGTCTCGGTGCAGGGCGTGGTTCCCAACCCCGATGACATCACGGAAGAAGGCAAGCGCCAGTCCAAATGGCGGGCGCTCGACTATATGGGCCTCAAGCCCGGCCAGAAGATCACCGACATCAAGCTCGACGTGGTGTGGATTGGCTCGTGCACCAATGGCCGCATCGAGGATCTGCGCAATGTGGCGAAGATCGTCGAAGGCAAGAAGATTGCCGGCAATCTCGCCTATGCCATGATCGTTCCGGGGTCCGGTCTGGTCAAGGAACAGGCGGAAGCCGAGGGCCTCGACGCGATATTCAAGGCGGCGGGCTTCGAATGGCGCGAACCCGGCTGTTCCATGTGCCTGGGCATGAACCCGGACCAGCTAAAAGCCGGCCAGCGCTGTGCCTCCACATCAAATCGCAATTTCGAGGGGCGGCAGGGTTACCGGGGCCGCACCCATTTGGTCAGCCCGCAAATGGCGGCGGCGGCCGCCCTTGCCGGACATTTTGTGGACATCCGGAACTTTTCGCACTGAGATGCGTTGTTAACAGTTGATGAACATATCGTTAAGGTTTATGTCATGACCATGGCGATAGGGTGAATCACAGGTTCAACAATTGCCTCAATCAAGGGGGATTTCAAGTGGGTAGCTCAGTCCAGGCGGACGCCAAATTCCTGCGCCGCGTTCTTCTCGGCCTCGTGTTGCTGACCTTGGTGACCGGCGGCATGGCGGGCTTCACCACCGTCCAGGCCATGACTGAATCGACCGGCTACTGTATCGTCTTCTGCCAATAGACTTCCCGCATGCCGGAACGTTCCTCCCCGGGGCTTTCCGCACCTTCCCTCAAGGATATTGAACGGCTTGCGACGGAGGCCTTCGAGGGGCTTCCGGCGGAATTCCGCAACCTATGCGGGACAATCGTTTTCCGGGTCGAGGATTTTCCGGCGAAGGATGTGCTGGACGAACTCCAGGCCGAAACGCCCTTCGATATCCTCGGCCTGTTCCACGGCGTGGGCCTGGCCCAGGATGCCGCGGTGCCCGAAACGGGCCGCATGCCCAACATGGTGTTTCTCTACCGGCGGCCCATTCTCGACTATTGGGCCGAGCACGATGAACCCCTCGGCACCATTGTCACCCATGTGCTCGTTCACGAAATCGGCCATCACTTCGGCCTGTCCGACGCGGACATGGAAGCACTCGAAGCCGGCGCCAATTAGCGCCGCCACATCTTCGACATGAGCCTGACGTTACGCTGACAGGCGGATTGTGCAGCCGTTCAGACGGCCCCGGTTATACAGCTCCTGCAAAGGAGACCAGCAATGACCCAATCGCTTCTCGCGGCCACTGCAATTCTAATCGCATTCTCGGGTGCCGCGTTCGCCAGCTATCCTCCCATCAAATACGCCAAGAGTCGCGCCGAACTCGCTCAATCCTGCGCGCTGCTTGGCGGCAGAGGCGAAGGCTGGGGACTTGACCAGCAAACGGGTGCCTATGGCTGCCGCAACACCGGGAACGGCAATGCCGTCCATTGCTCTGCCGATGGCAGGTGCAGCGATTATTCCGGAGATCCGCGCTGGAAGAGGATTCAGCGCCTGCTCAAGGGAGGCGAAGGGCAAAAGGCGATTCTATTCAAAACATAAACTTCGTCGGTTTCGCCAACGAGCATGTCGGCGAGGAATCCCATTTCCCCTCACCCTGAGGTGCTCGCCTTGGCGAGCCTCAAAGGGTCTTTCCAAAAGCACAACCGGCCGCGGGGAGGGCGCGGCCGGTTGTTTGTTACTCAACTTGAACTCAATAGCAAGTCCAGACCTTCTTTGTCTTGATGATGAATTTGGTGTGCCACTTGTTCCACTTCTTGTATTTGACCCACTGCCAGCCGCAGTCTTCGTCATAGTAGCCGTAGTCATAGCCGGGGCCATAGCCGCCGTAGCCATATCCGCCGCCGAAGCCGCCGAAGCCCAAGTGGACATCGATGTTGGTTTTGGCTT
>JBKKDI010000167.1:0-2717 GCA_046708645.1 Aestuariivirga sp. | reverse complement strand
GCGGCTTCATCGCCGTGCCCACGGTCGCCGCTAAAGAGGCGATGGGGCACTACGGCTTCCAGATCGTCGGTCAGAGCAGCGAATGCCGTGCGCAATTTCACGCGATCACCGCTGAGCGCCGGATTGTGCACCCCGCCGTCGCACTGTTGTCGGCAACGGCGCGTCGAGAGTTATTCGCATGACCGCAGCATCGTCAGTGACCGGCGATGACGTCACGCGGCGGGCGCTGGTGCGTTTGGAGTCCACGAAGGTCTCCAGTCGGTGGCCCAGGTCGGCAAGATCGGCCCCATCCGGAGTCAACTACCAAAGCCGCGTCGCCGTCGGCGACGGCCTCGACCGTGCGTGGCAGACGACCCAAAAGCAATCAACGACAAAGGATCAAACGTCGTGAAGTATACGAAATGGAAAACGCCGCCATGGAACCAGCCACACTTGAAACCGAACTGGCACCCTCAAGCCAACTCCGAAAATTAGTTTTCGGCTGCTGTCGGAGAACCACGAGACGGGCTCTGGATGCTATTGGAGGCCGAAGACGATCCAACCTTGGCCCGCCGGACGCGGTGGTTCCTTCAGGCCCAGTCGTTGTTTTGTCTTGCCCGCGTTCGCATAAAAGTACTCTTGAATGAAAACTAACATTTCCAAATCCACCTCCCCCGCGACTCGTTTGCCCAAGTGTCCGACCGGCATTCAAGGTCTTGACGAAATCACCGGTGGCGGACTGCCGCGCGGGCGCCCCACGCTGGTGTGCGGCGGCGCGGGCTGCGGCAAGACGCTGTTGGCGGTGGAATTCCTCGTGCGCGGGGCCGTGCAGTTTGACGAGCCGGGCGCGTTCATGGCCTTCGAGGAGACGGAAGCAGAGTTGAAGGCCAACGTCGCGTCCCTCGGATTCGATCTCGCGGGCCTGGTCCAGCGCAAAAAAATTGTGATCGATTACGTCCACATCGAGCGCAGTAAAGTCCAGAGCAGCGGAGAGTATGACCTGGAGGGGTTATTCGTCCGCCTCAATCACGCGATTGATTCCATCGGGGCCAAGCGCGTGGTGCTGGACACCCTGGAAGTACTTTTCGCCACCCTGCCCAACGAGGCCGTCCTGCGCGCCGAGTTGCGGCGGCTTTTCAACTGGCTCAAGAACAAAGGCGTGACGGCCGTCATTACGGCCGAGCGCGGGCGCGAACAACTGACGCGCCACGGGCTGGAGGAATACGTGTCCGATTGCGTCATCGTGCTCGACCACCGGGTCTTTGATCAGATTGCCACGCGGAATCTGCGCGTGATGAAATATCGCGGCGCGCAGCACGGCACCAACGAATTTCCATTTCTCATCGGCGACGAGGGCATCAGCGTGCTGCCGATCACGTCGCTGGGGCTGAAGCACAAGGTGTCGACGGAGCGGATTGCGACCGGCATCCCGCGCCTTGACGCGATGCTGGGCGGGCGGGGGTTCTTTCGCGGCAGCAGCATTCTGCTCTCGGGCACCCCCGGTACCGGCAAGACCATCATCTCCTCCAACCTTGCCCAGGCCGCTGGCCGGCGCGGGGAGCGCGTGCTCTTCTTCTCGTTCGAGGAATCGCCCAACCAAATCATCAGCAACATGAATTCTATTGGGTTGCGCCTGGAGCCATTGGTCAAACGCGGCCTGCTTCGGTTTCACTCGCAGCGGCCCTCGCTCTACGGCCTGGAAATGCACCTTGCGACGATGTTCAAGGAGATCGCCGCATTTCAACCCGCCGTTGTCATCATGGATCCCATCACCAGCCTGATGGACGCAGGCACCGCCTCCGAAGGAAAGGGGATGGTGACGCGACTGATTGACTATCTGAAGGCCGGCCAGGTGACCTCGCTTTTTACAAGTCTCACCCAGGGCGGTACCGGCCCGGCGCAGCCCAATGAAAGCGCCATGTCCTCGCTCATGGATGCCTGGTTGTCGTTGCAGGACTTCGAAGGGAACGGTGAACATAACCGCGTCCTCTACGTGCTCAAAGCGCGCGGCATGGGGCACTCGAACCAAATCCGCGAGTTCCTGATATCGGATCATGGCGTTGACCTTGTGGACGCCTACATCGGGGTCAGCGGCGTGTTGACGGGCTCCGCCCGCGTAGCGCAAGGGGCTTTGGAAAAAGCCGCCGTGCTGGCCAACCAGCAGGAAGCCGCCCAGCTCGAACGCGAAGTGGAGCGCAAACGCGCGGCGCTCGACCGGCAAATCAACGGACTACGCTCAGATTACGAAACCGAAGCAGTGGAATTGCGGCGCATCGCCGAGCAGGTCGGCACGCGCACGATCGTGTTGGGCACCGAGCGGGCAGCCTCCGGCCTCTTGCGCCAGGCTGATGCCAAAGTGGCGGCCAGCACCCGGGGCAAACCCAGACAGGACCTGCGGCGCATAGCCGAACAGGCAAACACGCGCACGGTGGTGCTGGGCACCGAGGAGGCAGCCTCCGGCCCCTTGGACCCGGCGGATGCCAAAGTGGTCGCCAGCACCCGGCGCAAACCCAGACAGGAGAAGGGAAATTAATGAAAACGAAAACGGTGAATAGACCAGTCCCCGCCCCGCCCCGCCGGCCCGACAAACTCTGGCAATTGCGCCTCTACGTGATGGGTCAAACGCCCAAATCGCTGACGGCGCTTGCGAACCTGAAGAGAATTTGCGAAAGCCAGCTTAAAGGCCGCTATCGAATCACAGTGATTGATTTGGTGGAGCAGCCCCACTTGGCCAGGGG
>JBKKDI010000166.1:0-3180 GCA_046708645.1 Aestuariivirga sp. | reverse complement strand
GCATAGATCAGATAGCCCGCGATCGCGACGATAAGGCCCATGAGGCCGTAGCCAAGAGTCATCTGCGTTTCTCCGACATGCGATTAGGGGGAAGTACCATCAAGCGGGCACGGCGCGTGGCAAATCCGCTTCAAGGGCTAAGGTTTTTGCCTGCTCACGCCGCCGCATAATTTCATAGGCGATGGCGCCAGCCACGGTGAGCACGATCATAATCAACGCCAAGGCATTGATCGTGGGCGTAATGCCCGAGCGGACTTTGGAGCCCACATAAACCGTCAATGTCTGGGAGTTACCACGCGTGAACAAGGTTACGTTGAAGTTCTCGACCGACTGAAAGAAGGCAATGACGGCGCCTGCGCCAATGGCCGGATAGAGATGGGGAACCAGGATGCGCCTGGTCATTTGCCAATGGGAGGCGCCGAGATCGAGTGCGGCTTCCTCGAGTCCCGAATCGAAACTTTGCAATCTCGCGAGCACCAGCAGCATCACATAGGCGGCGATGAAAGAAACCTGGCCAAGCGCCGAAAGATGCAGGCCCGCGGGGATCGAAAAGGTGTTCCAGAACAGCAACGTCGAGATGCCGATGACGGCGCCGGGCGTCAGGATGGGTGCTATCATGATGCCGTATAGGAGCGAGCGCGAGCGGCCCCGCAGGCTGTTGATCATAATGGCGGCGGCGGTGCCGATGGGGACCGCGAGAGCGACGACAGCTACGGCAACCAGCACGGTGTTGCGCGCGGCCGTCCACATGATCTGGTCGTTCCACAAATCGACGAACCAGCGATCGGTGAAGCCCACCCAGGGCCAGACGGAGGGAAAACGCGAATCGTTCAGCGCAGCACCTCCCATGATAACAAGGGGGAGCAGCATGTAGGCGAGGAAGATTACCACATAGATGCGGAACAGTATTTCGCTCGGTTTCATCCGCGTTGTCATTTTGCGATGTCGGCCAAGCCGACCTTGAACAGGCGCATCATTAGTGTGACAAAGAAAATGCAAAGGAGCAGGAGCAGGAAGGCGTAGGCCGAGCCCGTGTTCCAATCGAGCGCTTCGAACATCCACTGCTGGATGACTTCGGTGAACCAGCGTGAGCCTGGCGAGGCGAGCAGGGTGGGTACAATCACCGTACCCGCCGACAGCATAAAAACTGTGACGCAGCCCGACGCGATTCCAGGCTTCGCATGGGGAACGATGACCCGCCAGTGGATCTGCCACCATTTCGAGCCAAGATCGCGCGCCGCTTCGATCTGGTTGCTGTCGAGCGACTGCATGGAACTGTAGAGCGGAAAAAGCATAAACAGCACATAGGTGTAGACCAGGCCTATGAGCACACCGCTGTAGCCGCCGAGGCCCCACATCCAGTGGACTGGCTGGTCGATAATGTTCAAGCCAATGAGCAACGCACTGAGCGGACCTTTGAGCGAAAGAATGATGAACCAGGCGAAGGAGCGCAGGATTTCGCTGACCCAGAGCGGGATAAGCAACAACAGAAAGAGTGTGGGCACCGATTTGATGTTGGCAATTTTGGCCAGGAAATAGGCAAGCGGGTAGGCCAGCGCAAAACAAAGCAAAGTGACGATGCTGCTGTAGACGACGGTTTGCAGGAATACCCTGATGTGAATCGGGCTTTCGAAAAAGGTCTGGTAGTTGTCGACGCTATAGACATCCTTGGGTCCCCCCACTTCCTTGAGCGGTAGATAGGGGCGGAAGGAACTCTCGAAGAGGGTGATGTTGGGAAGGATGACCAGAGCCAGCAGCCAGAATGCGGTTAACGCCGCAAAGCTCCAGGACAGCCCGAGACCGTAGCGGCGGGTGAGTTCCCTCATGCGGCGAGGCCCGTGGTGGCGGCATCGGTCCGGTCGGCGAGGACGACGGCTTTGGCGCTATCGAAGACGAAATACATCTTGGTGCCGGGCTCGGGCGGCGGGGCTGACGTATCGTTGCGGGATTCGACCAGCAGGTTCTTCCCCGTTGCATCCCGGGCGCGGACGTTGATGAAATTGCCCTCGAAGGCAACGTCAACGACTTCAATGGGGATGGAATTGGCGTTGGGTTTTGCCTTTTTGACGAGCTGGCAATATTCGGGCCTGACATAGAGCTTGCTGGGCGCTGATTTGTTCACGCCGACACCCACGGTGACGTCGAAATTTCCGCTGTCCGTTTTGAATTTTGCATCCGAGACGAGTTCGCCGGTGAAAATATTGTTTTCCCCAACAAAGGAAGCGACGAATCCGTTCACCGGTTTGTTGTAGATTTCCTGGGGAATGTCGATCTGCTGGATTTTTCCCTGGCTCATCACGGCGACGCGGTCCGACATGGCCAGCGCCTCGCCCTGATCGTGAGTGATGTAAATGAAGGTGACGTTGGTGCGTTTCTGGATGGCGCGCAACTCGGCGCGCATGTGCTGGCGCAGTTTCAGGTCCAGTGCCGAAAGCGGCTCGTCGAGCAGCATGACCTTGGGCTCGACGGCAAGGGCGCGGGCGATGGCGACGCGCTGTTTCTGCCCACCGGAGAGCTGGCTGATCGCCTTGTCGGCGGCACCTGGCAGATCGACGAGATTGAGAAGTTCCTCGGCCTTTTTGCGCCGGATGTGTTTGTCGACGCCGCGGACTTCCAGTCCGAAGGCGATATTCTCCCACACCGGCATGAGCGGAAAGAGCGCCAGGTTCTGAAAGATCAAAACGGTCGGCCGGCGGTTCGGCCCGATGCCGCGCATATCCTGACCGCCAATCCGGATCGCCCCTTCGGTCGGCTCCATAAAGCCTGATATCATGCGGAGGATCGTTGTCTTGCCGCAACCCGATGGACCGAGAAAAGAAAAGAACTCGCCCGGCTTGACGTTTACATGAGCGTGATCGACGGCCCGGAAGGGACCGAAATCCATCGAGACATCGGAAAGTTCTACGCCGGCGCTCATTCCTGTCGCTCCCCTTCCCCGGCGCCATTTTTACGGTCTGCCGGGCTCACGAATTATCTGGCCGAACCCGAGAGTCCGGCCAGATATCAGTTTACTTTACGCGGCCTGGAATTTATCGGCGTATTCGGCGCGGCGTTTCAGGAACCACGCCTCCTGGTTCGGCCACCACCAGAGCTTGCTCAGCGCATCTTCCGGATAGGCTTCATTGTAGAACTTGGTCACCTCAGGGTCGGCCAGTTCAATAGCGCCGCGGGCCACCGGAT
>JBKKDI010000165.1:0-15333 GCA_046708645.1 Aestuariivirga sp. | reverse complement strand
CATAGGGAATGACCGATGACGAAACGCCAACTCCGATGCCGGCCAAAATCAGAATCGGAAACGAAAGAACCGGAGCCAGTTCATTGATGCCGATGGGCAGCGCGACGACCATTGCCACCAGCATCGCCGCGGCCAAAAGCCCGATGCCACCGGTGCCTGATGTTCGCGAAATGGCGTGGCCCAGAACGACATACGCCGCGAAGAGGATCGCATTGACGAGGGCGAACGCGAGCCCCAGCCAATCCGACGAGGGACAAAAGCCAGTCAGGAGATAAACCCCGCCAACGGCGATGGCGAGCGCCGCGACATTGCGGATCGTGCGGACACCGGCGAGGGCGAGCCCAATCACAGCCACGAATTCAATCGCCGCAACCGTTGCCAGCGGAATGCGGTCAATGGCGAGATAGAACGTCGAATTCATCAGCGCGAGCGTTACGCCAAGAGCGGCGATCAGCGCCTTGGTGCGACCATCGGCGGCAACCCAGAGACGCCAGGGCCTGCGCCAAACCGCAAAAAACAGGGCGGCGGTGGCGATGCGGAGCCATGCGACTCCCAAGGGCCCAACGTGCTGGAACAGCAGCACGGCAAAGGAAGGGCCAAGATAGTGAAAGACCGCGCTGACCATGAAATAGGCATGGGGCGGCAGGCGATCGGTTCCTGATCGGGCATTTGGCATTCGCTGAGTTTGCCAAACTTTCTCGTGTTTTTGACTGGTATTCACAGGAATAGTCCAGTAAATTCCAATTAATTGGAGGTAGTTATGGCTAATCACAGAAAAAATACGACTGTGGGGCTCGATGAGCTGGATCGTCGCCTGGTAACGGCGTTAGACCGCAATGCGCGAACTTCCGTCGTCGATCTTGCCCGCTTGATCGGGCTTTCGCCGCAGAGCACGTCGGACCGGATCAGCCGTCTGGAGGACATGGGAGTTGTCACCGGCTTCACCATCACGCTTGATCCGGCAGCACTTGGGCAGACCGTCGGTGCCTATATCCGCATCCGGCCCGCGATGGGCGAACTCCAGCGCGTGGCGGGGCTGGTGGCTGAGATACCGGAAATCATTGAATGCGACCGGATCACCGGCGACGATTGTTTCATCGCCAAAGCGTTCGTGCCCCATGTCGGCGATCTCGAACGCATCATCGACAGGCTTCTGCCCTACGCGCAGACCAATACCTCGGTCATTCAATCCTCGCCGGTGAAACGCAGACAGCCCGCCTTCAGGCAATAGGCTAGGCAGCCTGCCAAGCCTTGAGGGATTCCTGCGGCCAGAGCAGCATGATGATATTCATCGTGAGATTATCGCGAATGAGCAGGCCAACGGCGATTTCCATGGCAATTGCCAGCCCAATGACGAGCCAGACCGGCAAGCGCGAGGCGAGATAGAAACCCAGAACCATGGCGAGAATGTCGAAAATGGAATTGATAACGCTGTCGCCGTAATAATCCAGAGAAACGGTTACCGAGCGGTAGCGATTGATGATGAAGTCGGTATTCTCGAAGATTTCCCAGCCCGCTTCGATGGCCGTCGCAAGGGCGAGCCGCAGGCTAAGCGGCCAGTTGCGCCCGATGAGCCACAGGCCTCCATAGAACAGAAACCCGTGGATGATGTGGGAGAAGGTGTACCAGTCGAAGAGATGCTGGGAATTTTCGGAACTGAAAACGATTCCATGCCAGAGCTTAACATAGCCGCACTTGCAGATGGGCTCGCGCCCCATCGACAGCAAGATTACTGCGGCGAGCACAACCAGTGCCGCTGCGGCCGCATAGCCCCAAGGGCTTATGGCCAAAAATCTACGGGAATCGGTTGGCATGGCGCGCGATGTTGCATGGAAAAGTGGAAAAGTGCCACCTTGCTTATGGAAAATTGGGAAAGGCAGCGCGATGACGCCGGACTCGATTAAATATCTGCTTGAACTTGCTACTTGTCATGGAGTGCGTTTCCGGGCCGAGTGTGGGGACTGGCGATCAATGCCTTTCGGATCGTGAAACAAGCGGCTGATTAGGCGTCGAGGCCCGGCACCTCGAGAAGCGTGCAGCCCTGGATAAGCCAGGTGCTATCGGGCTGGCGCTCCATGGAATACAAGGCCTCGTAGGTCTTGCCGTCCGGCCCAACGATTGTCACCCGTTGCGATGGACGGCCCAATGGATCGTCGCCCACTTGTCCGAAATGAAAACTCTGCGGCCGGTAAACGGGCTGGTAGCCGCGCTTCACCATTTGCATGAAGATGTCGGGGGTCGGGAAAATCTGATGAATGTTGGGTGCCGCGTAACTATAGGCCCGGGCGCCGTCGTCGGCCCGGAAGGCTTCGATCTGCCCGGAGATAATGCGCTGGAATTCCGCCCGATCCGTATCACTGATCGGGCCGCCAAGGCTGGCGGCCGGAGCGATGAAAAGAAGCACGAGGACAAAAATAGTGCGGAGCATGGCTGTCTCCATCAAGCGATGAACTTAAGATATATACGCAGGACGGGCTAAAATGGTTTCACGTTTGCGTTGCACAATCACCCACGCGACACATGGCCGCCGGTGCTATAAGGCGGAAGAAAGGCTCCCACGGAGATACGGCCATGCTCAAGAAAGTGAATCTGGCGGAAAAGCTTGCCACATTCGAGGATCGCTACAAACCAAGGACGGTTGCCCAGTATAATGATCTCGATGTCATGGTCGTCAAGGCGGAAGGACCGTTCGTCTGGCACAAGCATGACGACACCGACGATTTCTTTCTTGTCGTCAAAGGGGACCTCGACATCGAGCTTCGGGATCAGACGGTGAAATTGCATCCCGGCGAGATGTTCGTCGTGCCACGGGGTGTGGAGCATCGTCCCGTGGCCAGGGGCGAAGTTCATTCGCTCCTGATCGAGCCCAGCGGGACACCCAATACGGGCGACGCAAAAACCGCCGCGGTACGGCAGGAAATCTGAGATGATGGCCGTATCCGGACCGACGATTCTCGAACAGGCGGCGTGCTGGCTCGCGTCCGGACGCCGAGTGGCCATTGCCACCGTCGTTGAAACCTGGGGTTCGGCGCCGCAACCCGTCGGCAGTCAGCTGGCGGTCGACAACGAGGGCAACTTCATCGGTTCGGTTTCGGGAGGCTGCGTGGAAGGCGCCGTGGTTACCGAGGCGCTCGATATTATCCGCTCTGGCAAGCCCAAACTCCTCGAGTTCGGCGTGGCTGATGAGACGGCATGGGAGGTGGGCCTCGCCTGCGGCGGCCGCATTGGTGTCTATGTGGAGCCGCTGACGGAATGAAGCGTGCGATTCTGGACGAGCTTTTGCAGGCGCGGGTGAAGCGAAGGGCGGTAGCGCTGGTCACCCATATCGAGACTGGCCAGCAACGCATCGTGCCGCGTTCCGCTGCCGCTGGCGGTCCTCTTGCCACTCAACTCGAGGGGGCGTTCCGCTTCGATCAATCGGGCATGCATGACGGCCACTTCATCAACATCCACAACCCGCCCTTGCGCCTGGTCATCGTCGGAGCGGTTCATATCGCGCAAGCGGTGATCCCGATGGCCCAGCAGGCGGGCTACGATGTGATTGTCATCGATCCGCGCGGCGCCTTTGCCACGGGCGCGCGCTTTCCCGGGGTCACCCTCCATGCCGAATGGCCGGACGAGATCATTCCAAAAATCGGGCTTGATGCGCGGACCGCGATGATGGCGCTGACCCACGATCCAAAGATCGATGACCCGGCACTGGCCGCGGCGCTCACCTCGGAGTTGTTTTACATTGGAGCCCTGGGATCGAAGAAAACGCAAGGCGCGCGTGTGGAGCGCCTCAAGGAGAAGGGGTTTAGCGATCCCCAGATCGCCCGTATCCACGGTCCGATCGGACTTTCGATCGGCGCGAAGGGCGCTCCTGAAATCGCCATTTCAATCATGGCCGAGATGACGCGCAGCTTGCGCCTCGGGGCGTGAAATGAACTTCGGCGAAATATCCGTAAGCGAGGCGGAGGGCAGCATTCTCGCCCATTCGGTTCGCCACGGCAGCGGTATGTTCAAGAAGGGACGAATGCTGACGGCGGAAGACGTTGCGTTGCTGACGGCGGCTGGAATTTCCAAAGTCTTCACGGCAAGACTCGGACCCGATGATATTCCTGAGGACGAAGCGGCATCGGCGGTGGCCGGGGTGGCGGGAGGAACGGGGACCGTGGCGCAGGCGCCGTTCACGGGGCGTGCCAATTTGCATTCCCATGTTCATGGCCTGGCGCTGGTCGATGGCGAGCGCGTGCGGGCCCTGAACCGGCTGCATGAGAGCCTGACCCTGGCCACGGTGGCCCATCATGCCGTGGTTGAAACGCGCCAGATCGTGGCCACGGTGAAGGTCATTCCCTTTGCCGTGCCGCGCGATGTTCTTGCGAAAGCACTGCGGATCATCGCTGGCGAACCATTGGTGCGCGTCGAAGCCTTCCAGCACTGCAAGGCGGGCCTGGTGATTACGCGACTGCCGCAGACCAAGCCGTCGCTTGTTGCCAAGTCCGAAGTTGCGATCCGTGAGCGGATCACGGCGCTGGGTGGGGAGCTTGCCCATGTTGTGATTGTCGATCACGCCATCGAGCGGGTGCGCGCGGCGATCGCGCAGCTGCATCGGCAGCACTGCAATCCAATCCTCGTCTTCGGGGCCTCGGCCATAGTGGACCGTGGCGATATCATCCCGGCGGCGGTGGTTGCGGCAGGTGGCAAGGTTGTGCACCTTGGCATGCCGGTCGATCCGGGAAATCTGATGATGTATGGCGAGCTGGAGGGCGTTCCGGTGATTGGCGTTCCCTCCTGCGCCCGCTCGCCCAAGGTCAATGGCTTCGACTGGGTGCTGGAGCGCGTGATGGCGGGCGTGCAGGTCGGGGCGTCTGACATCATGGACATGGGAGCAGGCGGATTGCTGGCGGAAATCCCAACGAGACCGCTGCCGCGCGAAGGCAAACCAAAGGTGCAAAAAGCGCCGCGCATCGCAGCTCTTGTTTTGGCCGCGGGGAAATCGACGCGCATGGGATCGAACAAGCTGCTCGCCGATTTGGGTGGTGCGCCGCTGATCCGGCGGACGGTGGAGGCGGTGATTTCTTGGCCACTGGAAAAGGTCATTGTCGTGACGGGACATGAGGCTGATAGGATCGCAGCAACGCTTGCCGGGCTTGATATTACAACCGCGCACAATGCCGATTATGCACGAGGGCTTGCCACATCGTTGCGGCGAGGGCTCGAAGCAGTGCCGGAGGATATGGATGCCGTGCTCGTCTGCCTCGGCGATATGCCGCTGGTCGATTCTGACACCGTGCGCAGGCTCATCGCCGCCTTCAATCCAAATGATCACCGGACGATTTGCGTTCCCGTGCACAACGGCATTCGCGGCAATCCGGTGCTGTGGGGCAGGGCACATTTCGCGGCCATGGCGGCGCTCTCCGGCGACCGCGGCGCCAAAGCACTGATGGAAGAATTTTCCGGCAACGTAGTGGGGATCGAAACGGCCAGCGACGGCGTGGTGTTGGACGCCGACACGCCGGAAGCGCTGGCGGCTCTGAAGAAAAGGGCAATATGATTTGCCTAGCGCATGAGCTCAACCGGCATGCCGTGGGGTGTGTTGAGGTACGCACGCCGCCAATCCGCTTCACGGTTTGTGACGGTGTCCCTCGTTAATTCGCCACTTGCAAGAAGAAGGGTTTCCAGGGCTCGCAGCGCCGCCTGATAGTAGCTGGCGCGATCGTCAGGGGCTGTTTCATTCTTCCAAAGCTCAGTGCCCAGCGCCCCGGACCATTGCGAAGGCGAAAACAAACCTTTCTCGGAAGCAGCAAAAGCCAGCGCCATGACCTGCGCCTGCCACGGCTCGGCAAAGGGCGCTTCACTGTCCTGGACGGTGAGCGGTCCAAAAACTTTTTGACTATCGGGGTTCAAGATAGCTTTCCCACAAATCGAGATAGACAAAGCCGCGGCTTGCCGGCGCATCCGGCCACAATGCGGCGGAGTCAAACGCGACAGTGTAAAGTGGCTCGGCGCGGGGCGTAAGAGCCGCATTCGCGTCGGGCAGCACGTGGAACCCATGATAGCTCTCGATCGTGCCGGGCCGTCCGCGCGCATAGGCGGGAAGCCGCGTATGGCCCGAATGCCCATGGTTCAGGGTTTTCACCCCTTGACCAACAACAAAGCGTGGATCGGCCCTTGCCTCCCGCTTGAAATTCAAAACGGTTTTTTTGGCAGCCGCAACGGCATCGGGAGCCATTGGCTCCGAAAACCCCGGTGGAGTCGAGTTTGAACGGCCATTGGCAAGTTCTTCAGCCGTTGCCATGCCGGAATTGACCATCATCGCGGCATAGGTCATGAGCCATTGGTCGAAATACGCTCTGGTCAGATAATCGGCCGGGCCGATCAGCTCTCGGCAATGGCGGAACCAGTCGATATTCCAGTCGCCCGGGCGGCTGATCGCTCTGACGATTCCCACCAGACGCGCTTCCCACGGCGCATGGAACGGCTCCTGCTTCTCATTGACATCAATGGGCCCGAAACCTTCGCGGCCGCCCAGATCGTGGATGCCGTCCATCAGGCTCCACCCGCAAGCCGAACGTCCCGCTCTGTGCCGATCATGGAATTGCGCGACACAATTTGTGCAAGGCGGGCCTCATCCCATCCCGAAGTTCCCCCAGGCCGTTGCGGCAAAACCATGTAGCGGAGTTCGGCTGTGCTGTCCCACACGCGAATCTCCACATCCTCTCCGATTTCCACGCCGAATTCGGCGAGCACGCCCTTGGGATCGCGCACCGCGCGCGAGCGATAGGCCGCCGTCTTGTACCAGTTCGGCGGCATGCCGAGGATGGAATGGGGGTAACAGGAGCACAGGGTGCAAACGACGAGATTGTGAACGCGCGGTGTATTCTCCACGACACGCAGATGGCCGGTGGCCCAGCCTTCAAATCCAAACTCGGTGATAGCCGCCGTGCCATTGTCGAGGAGCCTTTGTTTGAAGCCTGCATTCACCCATGCCCGCGCCACCACCTGAGCACCCCGTTTCGGGCCGATCTCTTCGGTATAAACCTCTATCCAGGCATCGACGGTTCGCGGATCGACCAGATTCTTCTCGATGAGTAGGCTCTCCAGCGCCTTCACGCGCAGCGCCGGATCGGACGGAAGGTGACTGTGAAGCTCGCGGTAAATATGCGCGATTTTGTGGGAGTGATGTTCGGTCATTCGACTTCTCCAGCATTTAGATCAAGGTCAAGGCCCTGAAGCTTGCATGGCCCTTGCGCCCGACGATGATGTGATCGTGGACCATGACGCCGAGGCGCTGGCCCGCATCCACGATCTTTTTGGTCATGTCGATATCGGCTAGCGACGGCGTGGGATCGCCCGAGGGGTGATTGTGAACGAGCACGATGGCGGACGCGCCCAGCTCCAAGGCGCGCTTCACCACTTCGCGGGGGTAAACCGGCGTGTGATCGACGGTACCTTGCTGTTGAACCTCGTCGGCGATGAGCTGGTTCTTCTTGTCGAGAAACAGCACGCGGAACTGCTCGATATCGGCGAAAGCCATGGCGGCGCGGACATATTCGAGTATGGCATTCCACGAGGCCAGCACCGGGCGGTTGATGACCTCGCCTTTCATCAGGCGCATGGCGGCGGCGTGGATGATCTTGAGTTCGGTGGCCACGGCTTCGCCGACGCCCTTCACTTCCATCAGGCGTTCGGGCTCGGCGCTGATGACCTCGGCGAAGGTTCCGAAGCGGGCCAGCAATTGCTTGGCGAGCACTTTAGTATCGCCGCGGCGGATGGCACGGTACAAAACCATTTCCAGTAATTCGTAGTCGGGCACCGCATCCGGCCCGCCGGCGCGGAAGCGACCCTTCAAACGTTCGCGGTGGCCCAGAAAATGCGGCGGCGGCTTGATGCCCGCATCATCGAGCTCTCCCATGCTTCAAATCCCGTAGGGCGGGCGATTGAGGCCCTGGGGCGACAGCGTGAAGATTTCACAGCCCGTCTCGGTCACGCCGACGGTGTGTTCGAACTGCGCCGAGAGTGAACGGTCGCGGGTAACGGCCGTCCAGCCGTCGCCCAGGATTTTCACATGCGGGCGGCCGAGGTTGATCATGGGCTCGATGGTAAAGAACATGCCGGGACTTAGTTCAACGCCTTCTCCCGCGCGGCCATAGTGCAACACGTTGGGGTGAGCATGGAAAACGCGGCCCACGCCATGGCCGCAAAAATCGCGCACCACCGAACAGCGCTCCGCCTCGGCAAAGCTCTGTATGGCGTAACCGATGTCGCCAAGATGACCGCCCGGCTTGACGGCGGAGATGCCGCGCATCAGGCATTCATAGGTGACCTCGACGAGGCGCTCTGCCTTGCGCGTCACCTCGCCCACGCAATACATGCGGCTTGAATCGCCGTGCCAGCCATCCTTGACGAGGGTAACATCGATATTGAGGATATCGCCTTCGCGCAGCGGTTTGTCGTTGGGAATGCCGTGGCAGACCACATGGTTGATGGAAGTGCAAATGGATTTGGGATAGCCGCGGTAGTTGAGTGGTGCTGGGCTGGCGCCATGGTCCCGCGCAAATTCTACCACGAGATTGTCGAGGCTCTCCGTGGTGACGCCTGGGCGCACCTGGGGCACAAGCAAGTCGAGGGCTTCGGCGGTGAGGCGGCCCGCCTTGCGCATGGCTTCGAAATCCGCCGCCTCATGCAGCTTGATCTTGGTCGAACGGGGGGAGATGTCTTCGTCGGCGGCGTAGGTCATTCAAGGTTCCTCGACCGGAATGGCCCGGCCGGCAATGATTTCCGATGTGGTGACATTACAGCATAGGGCGAAAGCCTCAACTCCGGCCTTTCGCGCCTCGCGGAAAGCTTGCAGATAAGAAGGATCGAGGTCTTCGGCAAGGGCGAAGCGCTCCGGAAACGCCGCCTGGATCAGATAGACCATGGCGGCGCGAGCCCCGGCCCGCACCATGTCCGCCAGTTCGTGTAGATGCTTGCGCCCGCGCTCGGTGACGCAGTCGGGAAATTCCACCATGCCAGGCTTGCGGAACAGATGCGCATTCTTGACTTCGACATAACACGGCTTGCGGCCAGCGCCTTCCAGCAGCATGTCGATGCGGCTGTTGCGGCCATACTTAACTTCCGGGCGCATGGAATCGTACCCGGCAAGCTCCGGCAGCAAGCCCAAACGGATGGCTTCCGCCGCAATGCGGTTTGGGTTTCCGGTGTTGACGCCGATGAGACCGAGGCGGGGTACTTCGATCAGTTCCCACCTGTGGGCATATTTGCGGGTAAGGCTTTCCGAGTGCGACAGCCAGACGGTGGATCCGGGCTCGTTGAGGCCCAGCATGGCGCCCGTGTTGGGGCAGGATGCGGTGATTGTTTCTCCCGTTTGCAGAATCACATCGGCGAGAAATCTCTTGTACCGCCTGATGAGTTTTCCCGAAACGAGGGGTGAAGCAAATTGCATGGCTTTGACACTGTTATTGCACGGTGGCACATCAGCATGGAGTAAAGGCTTAATGCAAATGGCAGCACCCATTCCAACCGCCGCGGTTCTTCTTATCGGTGATGAAATCCTCTCGGGCCGCACCAAGGATACGAACCTGGGCTACATCGCCGACTATCTGACGCTGCTCGGAATCGATCTCCAGGAGGCGCGCGCCGTTCCCGATGTCGAGGCGGAAATCGCGGCGGCGGTGAATACGCTCAGGGCTCGCTACACCTACGTGTTCACCACCGGCGGTATCGGCCCCACCCATGACGACATCACTGCCGATTCCGTAGCGAAGGCCTTCGGCGTACCCATCGGCCATGACCCCAAGGCGGTTGAAATCCTTTCAGCTTATTTCAAGGGGATTGACCGCGAACCCAACGAGGCGCGCATGCGGATGGCGCGAATCCCCAAGGGTGCGGTCCTCATTGAGAATCCCGTGTCGGTGGCGCCGGGATTCCAGATGGAGAACGTGTTCGTGATGGCGGGCGTGCCGAAGATTATGCAGGCGATGATGGATGTGATTGCGCCCCGCCTTTCAAAGGGCGTTCCCATGCAATCGCGAGGTGTGGAATTTCTCGGCGGCGAGGGCGATATCGCCATACCGCTGGCGGAAATTCAGAACCGCTATCCCGCGGTCGCCATCGGTTCCTATCCCTTCCAGTCGCCCGGCGGCTTCGCCACCAACCTCGTGCTCCGCTCGCGCGATTTGCCGGCGCTGGATGCGGCATTCGCCGACGTTAGGGCCTTGGCCACGCAATTGACCGGCCAAGGCAAGGCGCGGGGGTGGTCGTGAGCTTGCGGCAGATGCTTCGAGGCCTGCGCCCGCGAGCGCCTCAGCATGAAGACACCATAGATTTTTCCTCACCCTGAGGTGCTTGATGCGCTAGCATCAAGCCTCGAAGGGTCTGCCTCAGCGGAGTCGTTAGTGGGAGCTTGGGTTTACATACTTCGCTGCAAGGACGGCAGCTACTACACCGGCTTGACCAGATCGCAGGAACCCAAAAAACGATTGTCTGAACACAATATCGGGATGTCTCCAATTCATTTACAGCAAAACGGCTGCCAGTTGTTTTGGTTTACGGGGAATATTTCGACATGGTCGTCGATGCGATTGCCGCCGAACGCAAGATCAAGGGCTGGTCCCGTGCCAAGAAGGAAGCGCTGATTGCGGGCAAATGGGATGAAGTTGCGAGGCTGTCGAAACGGCGCGGCGGAAAGGATTGAGTCCTTGGCTTATGCTTCGAGGCTTTGCCTACGGCAAAGCACCTCAGCATGAGGACTTTCCAACTTTCCTCACCCTGAGGCGCGACCCGGCGAAAACCGGGGGAGCCTCGAAGGGCCTTCTAAGCCGCCAGCGCCCGCTTTACTTTCTCAGTGAGGTCGTTGCGGGTGAAGGGTTTGTTGACGAGGTCGATGGCGTTGGGCAGATCTTCCTGCATCTGGCGCAGCGAGCCTGGCGCATAACCCGACATGAAGAGAACCTTGAGCTCGGGCCGCACGGCTAGCGCCTTCTGGGCCATCTCGGGGCCGTTCATGCCGCCGGCCATGATCACATCGGACAGCACAAGGTCGATGTCGGGCCGCTCCTCTATGGCCCTAAGGCCTTCAGCACCGCTCGCCGCAACAATCACTTCGAAACCCATGTCCTCAATCATGGCGGCGGCCACATCGCGAACCGAGGGATTGTCTTCCACCACCAGCACGATCGGCTTGTGGCGAGGCTCGGGCGTCGCGAGCTTCAGAACGAAATTCGACAGCGCTTGCTCCGCTGGCTTAGCACTTGCCGCCGCCTTCAGGCGCGGCAGGAACATGCGCATGGTGGTGCCGTGGCCCACCTCCGAATAAATCTTGATATGCCCGCCCGACTGCTTGGCAAAACCATAGATCATCGAAAGCCCAAGGCCAGAGCCGGCCTCCGGCCCTTTGGTGGTGAAGAAGGGTTGAAACACCTTTTCGAGATTCTCCGGCGAGATGCCGCAGCCCGTGTCGGTCACGGCGATTTCAACATATTCGCCAGGTTGCACGTCCTCCATCTCCTTGCACCAGGCGGCATCGAGAACGCGGTTGGCGGTCTCGATGGAGAGTTTGCCGCCCTTCGGCAGCATGGCATCGCGCGCATTGATGCACAGATTGAGGATCGCCGTCTCCAGCATGGTGGCGTCCGCCTTGATTGGCCAGATCTCCGCGCCCGGCTGAATTTCGAGGCTGACGCCGGCGCCAACTGCATGATGGAGGATGTCGGACATGCGGCCCACAAGGCCATTCACGTCGAGATTTTTGTTTTGCAGGGTCTGTTGGCGTGAGAAGGCAAGCATGCGCTTGGTCAGCTCGGAACCACGCTCAGCCGCATCGGCGGCGGCGCGGATGCGCTTCAAGGCGCGTTCATCGTTCTTCACCAGTTGTTCGACAAGCTGCAAATTGCCGATCACCACCATGAGAAGATTGTTGAAGTCGTGGGCGACGCCACCGGTGAGCTGGCCCACCGCTTCCATCTTCTGGGCCTGGAGATATTTGCGCTCCAGCGTTTTGCGCTCCGTGGCGCATTGGCAGGTGCCGAAGATGGTTTCAACTTCGCCCTGGCCGTTGCGGTCGGCTTCGATCTTGACCTCGAAATAGTTGAGATCGCCGGTCATCAGGGTTTTGTAGGCAATCTCGAAGCCCGGAGTGTTGTGCCCGAGTTTCGCCAGCTCGATGGCCTCGCTGAAGCGGTCACGGTCCTGCGGCTCGATCATCTTCTCGAACATGGCGAGATTGGGCTGGACGATGGCATCGGCCATGCCGATCAGTGCGATCATTTCGCTGGACAGGCGATTGGCGCCGGTTTCCACGTTGATGGTGAAACTGCCCAGCCGCGCCGCCTGTTGCGAACGGCGCAGCACGCGCTCTGAGGCCTGCATCTTCTCGAGCGCCACCATCTGGTCGCCGATGTTGCGGGAGAGTCCGACGCATTTCACCGGTTTGCCGTCGATGGGATTGCGGATGATGCCGGCAATCGATTCGATCCAGATGTAAGTGCCCGACTTTTGCTTCACCCGGTAGCGCGTCTGGAACATGTCGGACCCGAAGGGCGCGGTCTTGATCTGGCCATCGAGAGTCTTTTCCCGGTCGTCAGGATGAACGAAATCGTTGAACGTATTGAAATTGAGTTCGAGGCTGCCGCGCTCGAAATCGAGAAGATCGTACATTTCAGGAGAATTATATGTGACGTGCGTGCGGTAGTCGTAGTCCCACGCCGCGTAGCCGCCGGAGCGGAGCGCCAGGCTTAAGCGGCGTTCGTTGTGGAAGGCTTCTTCGGCCTGCTCGATGCTGGCGTGCTGCCCGATCAGCACCATGTATTGGTCCGGCCCGTCGTTCCAGGTTTGCGGCGAGAACTTAATGGTCCGCATCGTGCCCAGCGGCGGCGAGTAGGAGACTTCGATCTTCTGAACCGTCCCCTGGGGGCTGTCTTCCTCCACATGGCGGGCGGAGAGAGGCCCGGAGCCGGCTTTCACCAGCGCGCGGCCCATTATTTCTTCGCGCGCGGCATTCCATTTGCGCAAAACAGCGCTCGTCGCCTCGACGACCTGGGCTTCCGGCAGCTTAACCGCAAACATTTCAACGTTGGCCGTCTCGAACGCTCTGGTCAGGTCGGCGATGACGCCCTTGGCCGCAATCATTGTTTCCGCTCCGTAACCAGCCTCAACCCAAAAGGTTAAACTGGCGTGAAAACATGAATACGAGGTTGATGGTTAACAGCCGATTGCGTACAGAGATGACGAGGTTCAGTTATGGACGAGAAGTGGCAGAAAAGCTTTCCGGTTTCATGGGAGCAGTTTCACCGGGATGCGCGGGCGCTCGCCTGGCGGCTGAACGGGGCAGGGCCGTTTCAGGCGGTTGTGGCGGTGACGCGCGGCGGATTGGTGCCGGCGGCGGTCGTGGCGCGTGAACTCGGCATTCGCGTCATCGAGACAGTCTGTGTCGCGTCCTACGATTATGACAAGCAGGGCCGTGTCCAGGTGCTAAAAACCGTGGGTGGCGCGATCCTGGGCGAGAACGGCGGCGAAGGCGTTTTGATCGTCGACGATCTCGTTGATACGGGCGCCACGGCCCGGGTCGTGCGCGAGATGTTGCCGAAAGCGCATTTCGCCGCGGTCTATGCCAAGCCCGCCGGCCGGCCCCTCGTCGATACCTTTGTGACGGAAGTGAGCCAGGATACCTGGATTTATCTGCCGTGGGACATGGGGCTCCAATTCACACCGCCCATCGGCGAAAAAAGCACGCCATGACGAGGGTTGATATCGATGCGGCGCTGGATGATGCGATCGGGCGGTTCACGGCAAAGCGGCCCAAAACGGCGGCACTTCACGCGCGCGCCGTCAAGGTCATGCCCGGGGGCAACACCCGGACCATTCTTTATACGGCTCCCTTTCCCATCCGCGCCGAAAGCGCCAAGGGATCGGAAATCACCGACATCGATGGCAACAGCTACCTCGATCTCGTGGGCGAATACTCCGCGGGCATTTATGGCCATTCGCATCTCCGCATCAAGGCGGCGGTGGCCGAGGCTCTTGAAACGGGGATCAATCTCGGCGCCCACCATCGGCGCGAGGTGGAATTCGCCGAAGCTGTGACGCGGCGCTTCAATCTCGATCTGGTGCGCTTCACCAATTCCGGCACCGAGGCCAACATGATGGCGCTGGCGGCGGCGCGCTGCTTCACCGGGCGGGCGAAGATCATGCCGATGCATGGCGGCTACCATGGCGGCACGCTTTATTTCAGTCATGGCGCTTCACCGGTGAATGCGCCTTTCGAGTGCGTTCTGGGCCATTTCAACGATGTGGAAAAAACCCTGAAGCTTATTGCCCGGGATGCCGGCGATCTGGCGGCGGTCATCGTCGAACCGATGCTTGGCAGCGGGGGCTGTATTCCAGCGGAGCCAGAATTTCTTGCCGCGTTGCGCGAAGAAACGGCAAAGCGCGGTATCGTGCTGATTTTCGACGAGGTGATGACGTCGAGACTTCATCCCTCTGGGCTTTCGGCGCAGTTGGGCATCCAGCCCGATCTCAAGACACTCGGCAAGTATATCGGCGGCGGCATGAGTTTCGGCGCCTTTGGCGGCAGCAGCGCCATCATGGAGCAGTTCGACCCCTCGAAACCCAATGCCCTGCCGCATGCCGGCACTTTCAACAACAATACCTTGACGATGACCGCGGGCCTGGCGGGGCTTACGGAAGTCTTTACGCCGGAAGCCTGCGTTGAACTCAATGCCCGCGGCGATCATTTGCGCGAAGCACTCAACGATTTGTTCATGGGCTATCAGGTGCGGATGCGTGCAACCGGCATGGGCTCGATGCTCACGCTCCATCCGGTGGCGGGCGAAATCTGTTCGCCTGCGGACCTTGCGAAAGCGGACACGCGGTTGAAGCGGTTGCTCTTCCTCGATCTCCTCGACCAGGGCATCTATGCCGCCGAACGCGGCTTCATGGCGCTGTCCCTGATGGTAACAGACGCTGATTGCGCCCGTGTCGTGGCAGGCGTCGAGAGCTTCATCAAAAACCGCCGCGAGTTGCTGGTCTAGAATGCTCCCCATTTGTCATCGCCGGACTTATTCCGGCGACCCATTTCACCGCGCATGGATGCACAATTTATATGGAAAAATGGGTCCCCGGGACAAGCCCGGGGATGACAAGAGGATCGGTCTCAATAGCAAGTCCAGACCTTCTTTGTCTTGATGATGAATTTGGTGTGCCACTTGTTCCACTTCTTGTACTTGACCCACTGCCAGCCGCAGTCTTCGTCATAGTAGCCGTAGTCATAGCCGGGGCCATAGCCGCCGTAGCCATATCCGCCGCCGAAGCCGCCGAAGCCCAAGTGGACATCGATGTTGGTTTTGGCTT
>JBKKDI010000164.1:0-11286 GCA_046708645.1 Aestuariivirga sp. | reverse complement strand
CATTCAGCACCGGTTCTCAGTGGCGGGTGCAAGGTTCACCTCATCAAAGCGGCAATGGCGCCGCCCAGCGATGGAGAACCACAATGTTTGCGCAGACCCGCTCACTGAGCCTTGCCGCAGCCCTCGTCGCGGCATCCCTCTTCACCCTCACCGGCGAAGCCTCCGCCGCCATGCGATGCGGCAAGCACGATGACGTGGCCAAGGCCCTCAATGCCAAGTTCAAGGAAACCCGCCGCATCATGGGCGTCATCAATGCCCGCGCCGTCATGGAAATCTTCATGTCGCCGCAAGGCACCTGGACCATGCTGGTGACCGACACCAACGGCACCGCCTGCATCACCGCCTCCGGCGAGGAATGGCAGGAAGTTCCGGTGACATTGGCGGGGCTCGAGAGTTGAGGCGGCCGATAGCCGCACAATTCGCTTGCACCCATTTTGGGACCATGATAGCTGGCGGGCATGCGGATCATAGCCCGCCGCACTCTGAGGGAGTTCGTGGAAAGCCGGGCCGGTCATCGAAACCAATCCGCTCTGAAGGCGGCCGTCGATGCCTGGTTCTTTGAAGTCAGCAAATCTCAATGGCGCAACATGACGGATGTGAAAAGGCTCTATGCCACAGCGAGCGTGATCACCGGTGAGCGTATCGTCTTCAACATCAAAGGCAATGACTATCGCCTGGTGGCCGCAGTGGATTTTGAGAAGAGCATCGTGTGGATCAAATGGATCGGAAGCCGCCGCGACTACGACCGGATCAACGTCAAAAAGGTGAATCACCGTGAGCGAAATTAAGCCCATCCGTTCGGAGCGGGATTATAAAAAAGCCATGCTGGAAGTTGGCGCCCTGTGGGGAGCCAAAAGCGGAACGCCAAAGGGGGATCGGCTTGATGTCTTGGCCACGCTGATCGATGCGTGGGAAGCGGCTCACTATCCAATGGACCCGCCAGATCCGATTGAAGCCATCAAGTTCCGCATGGAACAGCAGGGTATGACTCGAAGGGACTTGGAGGGCATCGTGGGCAGCCGCGCCCGGATCGCCGAAGTGCTGCAACGAAAGCGCGGTCTTTCGATCGCGATGATCCGGCGCCTTAGTGCAGAGCTGCACATACCGGCGGAAATTCTGATCAGGCCAACGCGACGCAAGGCGGCTTGAGAAAACCAATGGTATGCCCACCATCCGCACATTTATTGTTGAACAAAAATGACCAACAGGTCCCTCATCAGAGATGATTTTCAAACATGGGCGGGCTTCGTCAGCGAAATTGGTTCCCCTTGATCAAGCTGTTGCGCCAACCACGGTTGAAAGATTTCTTCGCGGAAAACCCATATCCAAATCTCAAGGTTGGCCAAGTTGGCCGCTGCTTGAAAATAAACAGCAAAGAAAGTTTGATAAATTCAAGTGTGAGGCCTTCTATCCGTCGGCAGTATCGGCACTTCGCTTATTCGTTGAAACTTGCATACCCGATGCGCCTGCCACCGAAGTGAAGTTCTGGTTGGTAACCTTGCTTCCTGCCAGAGATTTGTTGCTTCGAGTAAATGCTGGGCAGCAAGAGGTATTCACGCTTCATCTCTACGAAAATGAAGTTGTTGCGACCATTCTTGCGCAAAGCCGGCTGGACGATGAGAGTGACCCAGTCATTTGAACACACCGTTTATGCCATTGAACTCAAAAAATGGCTGACAACTGAACGAACGACGGAGTGCCGAAAGCTGATAGTTTGGCTGATGCGCCATACCGTGCCTATGAATAGCGGCTCACATTGTCCGCAGTTGATCAGGGCGGCTTTCGTAAGCTGATATCTCTCACATCGCCTTGTTGATCTCTTCCGTCATCTTCTTGGCATCGCCGAAGAGCATCATGGTGTTGTCGCGCCAGAACAGGGAGTTGTCGATGCCGGCATAGCCTGAGGACATGCCGCGCTTGATGAACATCACGGTGTTAGCCTTCCACACCTCGAGCACCGGCATGCCGTAGATGGGGGAGGCCGGGTCTTCCTTGGCGGCGGGGTTGGTGACGTCGTTGGCGCCGATCACGAAGGCGACGTCGGCTTGCGCGAATTCGGAGTTGATGTCCTCCAGCTCGAACACCTCGTCATAGGGCACGTTGGCTTCGGCCAGCAGCACGTTCATGTGGCCGGGCATGCGGCCAGCCACGGGATGGATCGCGTATTTGACCGTGACGCCGGCCTTCTTGAGATGGTCCGCCAACTCGCGGAGCGCGTGCTGGGCTTGCGCCACCGCCATGCCGTAGCCGGGGACGATGATGACGGAGCCTGCGTTTTTCATGACGAATGCGGCATCCTCGGCCGAGCCTTGCTTCACGGGTTTGGTTTCGCCCGCCGCCGAGGGACCTGATGTTTCACCGCCGAAGCCGCCGAGGATCACCGAGAAGAACGAGCGGTTCATGCCCCGGCACATGATGTAGGAAAGGATGGCGCCTGAGGAACCCACCAGTGCTCCGGTGATGATGAGCGCCGTGTTGCCCAGCGTGAAGCCGATGCCCGCCGCGGCCCAGCCCGAATAGGAATTGAGCATCGAGATCACCACCGGCATGTCGGCGCCGCCGATGGGGACGATGAGCAGGAAGCCCAGCGCGAAGCTGATAAGGATGAGGAGCCAGAAGGCGATGGCGCTCTGGCTGATGAAGAACAGGTAGATGAAGACGACGAGCGCTACGCCTAGCCCGATATTGATGATATGGCGCTGCGGCAGCAGAATCGGCGCGCCGCTCATGCGACCGTCGAGCTTGAGGAAGGCGATGATGGACCCCGTGAAAGTGACAGCGCCGATGGCAGCACCCAGCGCCATTTCGATGCGGCTTTGGCTGTGGATTAAGCCGTCCGTGGCGATGCCGAAGGCATCGGGCGCGTAATAAGCGGCAGCGGCGACGAACACAGCGGCAAGACCCACAAGGGAGTGAAAGGCGGCGACGAGCTGCGGCATGGCGGTCATGGCGATGCGCCGCGCCGTAACAGCGCCGATGCCGCCGCCGATGCCGATGCCGCCAATAATCAGTACCCAGACGAATGTGCCTGTGGGCCGGGCGAGCGCCAGCGTGGTGACGATTGCGAGCCCAATGCCGGACATGCCGTAGATATTGCCAGCCCGCGACGTGGCGGGCGATGAGAGGCCGCGCAGCGCCATGATGAAGCAGGCGCCGGCCACCAGATAGAGAAGGGCCGCGAGATTGGCGGACATTACTTTTCTTTCTTCTTGTACATGGCGAGCATGCGGCTGGTGACGAGGAAGCCACCGAAGATATTCACCGACGCGAGGATCAGCGCGAGGAAGCCGAAGATCATGGCGACGGTGGAGCCCGAGGCAATGGCGCCCGCACCCACCGCCAGCAATGCACCTACCACGATGACCGAGGAAATGGCGTTGGTCACCGACATGAGTGGCGTGTGCAGCGCCGGTGTGACGTTCCACACCACGTAATAACCCACGAAAATCGCCAGCACGAAAATGCCGAACAGCGAGATGAAGGGATCAACGGCATGTGCGAGAGGTTCCATGGCTTTATCCTTGCTCAACATCCTCGCCCCGCGCGAGCGGGGAGAGGAAAGGGGCCCATTGCGGAGCAATGGGATAGGAGAGGGGCCAACGGATGCTAAAGGCCACCGAGGGCCCCTCATCTCCCCTATCGCTTTGCGATGGGGCCCCTTCTTCTCCCCGCTGCGCGGGGCGAAGACAATTCATCATTTCTCTCCTTGAAACATGGGGTGCACCAACGCGCCGTCCTTGGCGATCAGCGTGCCTTTGATGATCTCGTCATCGAAATCGATTTTCAGTGCACCGTCCTTCACCATGAGCTCGAGGAAGTTGGCGAGGTTCTTGGCATAGAGGGGCGAAGCATTGCCAGCGAGACGCCCGGCGAGGTTGACCGTGCCGACGATGGAGACGCCGTTGTGCACCACGATCTGGTCGGGCTTCGACAGGGGGCAATTGCCGCCGCGTTCGACGGCGAGATCGACGATGACGGAACCGGGCTTCATGTTTTCCACCATCTCTTTGGTGACAAGCACTGGCGCTGGCCGTCCGGGAATTAGGGCAGTGGTGATGACGATGTCCTGGCTCTTTATATGTTCGGCCACAAGCGCCGCCTGTTTGGCTTTTTCCTCCGCCGAAAGCTCCTTGGCATAGCCGGCTGCTGTCGCCGCATCCGCCACATCGGCGAAAACGAATTTGGCGCCGAGGCTCTTCACCTGTTCCTCCGTGGCCTTGCGTACGTCGGTGGCGGACACGATGGCGCCCAAACGCCGCGCCGTGGCGATGGCTTGAAGGCCAGCCACGCCCACGCCCATGATGAACACCTTGGCGGGCGGCACCGTGCCCGCCGCCGTCATCATCATTGGGAAGGCGCGGCCGAAAGTGCCCGCGGCATCGATCACGGCCTTGTAACCGGCGAGATTGGCTTGCGATGACAGGGTGTCCATGGACTGGGCGCGGCTGATGCGCGGCATCAGCTACATGGCGAAAAGTGTCAACCCCGTTTTGGCCAGCGCCTCCAGTCCCGCGCGGTCGCCATAGGGATCGAGCCCCCCGGCCAAAACGGCGCCCTTTTTCAATTTTTTTGCAAACTGTTCGGACGGGCGCCGCACCGTCAGTATAATGTCGGCATCGGCAAAACCGCCCTTGGCGATTTTAGCGCCGGCGGCCGCGTAGAGATCGTCGGAAATGTGCGATCCCGCTCCCGCTCCTGCCTGCACGGCAACGTCGAGCCCCTTCTTGATATAGGCTTTGACCGTATCGGGACTGGCCGCAACACGGGCTTCCCCGGGAAACGTCTCGGTGGGGATCGCAAGCTTCATGGGGACATTATGAAACGATGATCGCGGTTATGAGCGCGAACAGCACGAGAAGGCCTGCCGACAGAAACCAGCGCGAGCCCACGCGGAAATCGATCACCACCGCGGCGATCCCCGCCACCAATCCAAGAAAGCCGGTCATGACATTGAGCGTCTGCCCGAAGCGGAACGCCACGAGCGCCACCAGGACGAAGGCCGAAATCAGTGACAGCGCGATGGCGCCCTTGATGAAGCCCTGATAGGCGCCGCGATGGGCCTCCATATCGCTGGAATGCAAATCTGAAGACGCGTGTTCTGCCATTGGAAATCCCCTTGATTTCAATCCCGGAGCTTCTGTAGCCAACCCCAACCGCCGCCGCAAGCGTGGCGATGAGTCGACCAAGTTGCCATGCTTCGAGGCTCGCTCCGCTCGCACCTCAGCATGAGGAATAACAAAAACCGACCTCACCCTGGGGAGTAACCAAAAACTGAACTCACTCCGAGGAATAACAAAACTGGCCTCACCCTGAGGTGCGAGCGGAGCGAGCCTCGAAGGGTGGCGCCAAGGCCGGAGGTTTCATGGCTCTATTCCATCCCCTCAAGCTCATCGATCAGCCCTGAGATGACCGACAGTCCCTTTTGCCAGAAGCCGGGGTCGGTGGCATCGAGGCCGAAGGGTGCCAGTAATTCCTTGTGATGCTTGCTGCCACCGGCCTTCAGCATGGCGAAATATTTTTCCTGGAAGCCTGTCTCGCTTTCGCGGTAGCGCGCATAGAGGGAGTTCACCAGACAATCGCCGAAGGCATAGGCATAGACATAGAAAGGCGAATGGATGAAGTGTGGAATGTAGGTCCAGAAGGTTTCGTAGCCCGGCCCCAAATCGATTGCATCTCCCAGACTTTCGGCCTGAACTTCCAACCAGATAGCGTTTATTTTATCAGGGGTTAGCTCGCCTTCTTTGCGTGCCGTGTGAACCTTGCGTTCGAACGTATAAAACGCAATCTGGCGCACTACGGTGTTGATCATGTCCTCGACCTTGGACGCGAGCAGCGCCTTGCGTTTCTTGGCGTCCGTGGTCTCCCTGAGCAGCGCCTGGAACGTCAGCATCTCGCCGAAGACGCTCGCCGTCTCGGCCAGCGTGAGCGGTGTGGACGCCATCAGCGCGCCCTGCCCTTTCGCCAGAACCTGATGCACGCCGTGGCCAAGCTCATGGGCCAGCGTCATTACGTCCCGCGTGCGGCCGAGATAATTGAGCAGCACGTAAGGGTGAGCCGATGGCACCGTTGGATGGGAAAATGCGCCCGGTGCTTTTCCGGCGCGCGTGGGTGCGTCGATCCAGCGCTTGTCGAAAAACGTCTTGGCGATTGCCGCCATTTCGGGGGCGAATTCGCCATAGGCGTTGAGCACGATTTTTTCGGCATCGGCCCACGGCACTTCGCGGGTATCTTCAGCGGGCAGTGGCGCATTGCGGTCCCAGTGCATGAGCTTGTCCTTGCCCAGCCACTTGGCCTTCATCCGGTAATAGCGGTGCGAAAGTTTTGGATAGGCCGCGCGGGCCGCCTCAACCAGCGCCGCCACCACTTCGGGCTCCACCCGGTTGGAGAGATGACGCGCGTCGGCGATATCCTTGAAGCCCCGCCAGCGGTCGGAAATATCCTTGTCCTTGGCCAGCGTGTTGGTGATGAGAGTAAAGAGTTGCAGGTTTTCCTTAAACGTCTTGGCCAGCGCCTCGGCTCCGGCCTTGCGCTTGGCCTCGTCCTTGTCTTGCAGAAGGTTGAGCGTAGGTTCGAGCGTCAGCTTTTCGCCGTTCACCTCAAAGCGCATGGCCGCCATGGATTCGTCGTAGAGCCGATTGAAGGCGCTGAAACCCGTTTGCGACTTTTCGAGGAACAATTCCTCCAGCTTGTCGTCGAGCTGATAGGGCCTTTCCATGCGCAGGTTTTCGATCCACGGCCGGTAATGCGCCAGCGCCGGCGCCTGCATGGCCTTTTCGAGTGCAGCATCCTCGATGCGGTTGAGTTCGAGCTCGAAGAACAGGAGCAGCGTTGAAATTTCAGTGAGCTTGGCGTTCGTATCACCGTAGAACTTGCCGCGCTCGGCGTCCGTGGTGTCGCCGACATAGTAAAGCTGCGCATAGGAGCCGGTTCGGCCGAGCAGGTCGGACATCGCCTCATAGGTCTTGAGCGCTTCCGCCAGTTGCGCGCCATCGAGCGTTGCGAGCTTGCCCCGGTATTTTTCGGCGAAGGCTTTTGCCTCCGCCTCACCCCGCTTCATGTCGGCGGCAAATTCCGGCGCATCGGGTGCGGCATAGAGATCGGCCAGATTCCATTCGGGCAACGGTCCAAGTGCGGGCTTTGCGGTCATGTCGTATCCTTTAGCGTGCGAGGGGCGACATATGGCGAAGGAATTCGTTAATCGCAACGCCCGGCTCAGTTGTCCCCAAACGTGTAACCTCATTAATTCTGCCTTTACCGTTCCCTGCCAGACTGGCTCTACCAGCGAAAGAGATCAGCACCGCTCCCGCTCCGCCCCCTTATTCCGCTTATTTTGAGAGAATGTTAGTCAAGCATGGCTTCACGCATATTGATTGTCGAGGACGATCCGGCCCAGCGCCGCATCCTCGAAGAACTTGTCAAGCGCTTTGGTTTCGATCCCCTGCCCGTTGATGGCGGTGCGAAGGGCATCGAGTGCCTGAAGAGCCAAGCCGGCGGCGGCATCGAGCTGGTCATCCTCGACCTCAATATGCCGGGCATGGATGGGCTGGAATTTCTCGAACGGCTACAGGCAATCCGCGGCGATCTGCCGGTGATCGTGCAAACCGCGCAAGGTTCGATCGAAACCGTCATCAAAGCCATGCGCGCGGGCGCTGACGATTTCGTAGTGAAACCGGTCTCGCCCGAGCGCCTGAAAGTTTCGATTCAGAATCTACTCAAGGTCAATGCGCTTACTGAAGAAGTAAAACGCCTCAACAAGAAAGTGGGCGGCGCTCTCACGTTCGACGATTTGATCGCCGGCTCACCCGCCATGGCCAACGTGCTGAGGCTAGGCCGCCGGGGCGCCCAGTCGAACATTCCGATCCTCATCGAGGGCGAATCGGGCGTCGGCAAGGAAATGATCGCCCGCGCCATTCAGGGTGAAAGCGAGCGTTCGGGGAAGCCGTTTGTCGCCGTGAACTGCGGCGCCATTCCCGAAAATCTGGTTGAATCAATTCTATTCGGCCACGAAAAGGGCTCTTTCACCGGGGCAACCGGCAAACACTTCGGCAAATTTCAGGAAGCCGACGGCGGCACCCTGTTCCTCGACGAGGTGGCCGATTTACCCTTCGACATGCAAGTGAAGCTGCTACGCGCCATTCAGGAAGGCGAGATCGATCCGGTGGGCTCGCGCAAACCCGTGAAAGTCAATATCAGGCTGGTTTCCGCCACCAACCGCAATATGATCGAAATGGTGAAACAGGGTCAGTTCCGCGAAGATCTATACTACCGGCTCAATGTCTATCCCATCATGGTGCCGCCGCTGCGCGACCGGAAAGAGGATATTCCCGCGCTCACCGAGCACTTCATCACCCGCTTCGCCGCGGAGGAAGGCCGCAAGGTGCGTGGCATCGATCCGATGGCTTTGGGATTACTGCGCGCCTACCCATGGCCCGGCAACGTGCGCCAGCTCGAGAACACGGTGTTCCGGGCGATTGTGCTGTGTGAAGGCGACAGGCTTGAAATCCAGGATTTTCCCCAGATCGCAGCCCTGGTCGAGGGCTATGAGGTGACCATCCCGGCAGCCCCCGTTCAGCCGCCCAAGCCTTCCCTGCCCCAGGGCGCTGCGGTCGTTATAGGGGGCACCTCGGTTGCCCCCTCGGCTGGCGCTTCGGTCAGCGACGGCATGGCGCTGGGCATTCCCGTGGTCACCACAGGCGGGCACATCCGCAAACTTGAGGAGGTTGAGGCCGATATGATCCGCCTGGCGCTTCACCGTTATCGCGGTCAAATGTCGGAAGTTGCTCGCAAATTGGGAATAGGCCGCTCGACCCTTTACAGAAAAATGAAGGATATCGGTCTCGATGAGGGAACCGGGTAACAGGTAATTCATTTTATGTAGGGCGGATATACTGTCAGTTGAATTGCCATTATCCCGTGGCTAGGGTTCTTACTTGCAGGAATTAGACCTATGAAGACCGTTATTCTGCGTTTAACGCTCGCCACGGCGGCAACTGTCCTGGCATTTGGCGTGGCGTTTGCCGATCACGAATCCCGCAAGAAGAAAAGAAGTTTTTTCGACAGCCTGTTCTCGCGCAATGAATACGTCGGCGATTCACGCGATAAAGCATGGAATTCAAGGCGGAAACAGCGCGACTGGTGGGGCCGCAACGACGGCACCAGAATTATCTACGGCTCAAGATTGGATAGTCCGTGGTTTAAGAAAAGATACCGTTATGACTTCGACCCCGAACCCGAATTTAAAGGTTTCGGAATGGGCAATCTCACCTACGTCGCGGATAAGCTCGTATCCCTGGGAAGGACAAGCTTTACCGAGCCGCGCCCGGCAGATCCTCAAAGCGCCGCGATTTACGATGCACTTTCCAGCAAGGACGTGGGCGTCCGCGTTCTGCCGGACATCAAGCAGGCCATCCTCGATCACTACCGTGCCCAGGGTTTCAATCCCCTGTGGCTCGACGGCGGCAAAGCCTCGGGCCGCGCCAGGTCCGTTCTGAAGGTCCTCGCTTCAGCATCCGAAGAGGGCATGCAGCCCGCCAATTACCTTCCCCCGGCGCTCTCGGATTTCGCGGCCGTGGATAGCAGTCTTCCGGCAGGTGACGTGCAGGCCCTTGCGCGTTTTGAAGTCGGCCTCACCGCCATGGCTCTGAAATATGCCCGCGAGGCATCCGGCGGCCAATTCGACCCGCGCCGTCTCTCGCGTTATAATGACGTCACGCCCGAACGGGTGGCCCCCGCCGATTCGATGGCCGTCCTGGCCAAGACCTATTTCCCGGCCCGCTATCTCCAGGGCCTCCAGCCCCAGCATCCGGCCTATGGAGCCATGAAGGCGGCACTCGCCGAACTCCGCAAGGAGATGGATGACAAGGCATTCGTGCCGATCGACAAGGGCCCGCGCGTGAAGCTGGGTCAGACCGACGTCCGCATCCCCGCGGTTCGCAAGCGCCTGGCCAGCCTGAATGGCGGCTCAAACTCCGACATGACGGACGACCTGCTTGATTCCGATCTTTCCGAAGCGTTGCAAAAATTTCAGAAGACGGCCAAAATCAAGGCCACCGGCAGGCTGGACAACAGCACGATCAACGCCCTCAACAACCATGGCGAGGAGCGCAATCTCAACCGGCTCGTCGACAACATGGAACGGCTGCGCTGGCTACCAAAAACGCTCGGCACGCGCCATGTTTTCGTCAATCAGCCGGCCTTCCAGGTTCAGGTTATGGAGGGACAGTCCGAGCTTTGGCGGAGCAAGGTGATCGTCGGCAAACCGGAGACGCAAACATCGGCGTTCCACGACGAAATCGAAACGGTGGTCTTCAACCCGTCCTGGGGGGTGCCTCCCTCGATCATCGCCAACGAGTATCTGCCGAAACTCCGGAACGACCCATCCTATCTCGACCGAATCGGGTTCAAGGTCACCACCGCCAGCGGGCAGAAAATAGCCTCGCGCGACATCGACTGGTGGAATTACGGCGGCAAGGTTCCTTTCAATATCCAGCAGCCGCCGGGAGAGGACAACGCCCTGGGTGAATTGAAGTTCCTGTTTCCCAATTCGCACAACATTTATATGCACGACACGCCGACCAAGGATCTGTTCGCCAAGGATGTGAGAACCTTCAGCCACGGCTGCATAAGGGTTGAAAATCCCCGTGAATTCGCCACCGTGCTGCTGGGCTGGGACCGGGCGAAAGTCGACGCCAACACCTCGGGTAAAAAGAGCCAATCGGTGCCTCTGGCCAGCAAGGTGCCGGTCCACATCACCTATTTCACGGCTTGGCCGGATGAGACCGGCAAAATACAGTATTTCAACGATATCTATGGCCGCGACGCCGCGATGGAAAAAGCGATGACGGCCACCGTCCTGGCCCAGCGCTAACTGCCGCTAACCCAAGATGATTTTGGGGCGACTCGCCTCTTCCACCATCCTCGTGCTGAGGAGGCCGCGGAACGCGGCCCTCGAAGCATTCATCGGGATAAGAAGGGGCTGCTGCCACAGACCCTTCGAGGCTCCCCCGGCACAAGGCCGGGGTCGCGCCTCAGGGTGAGGGTTGATGAGTCAACCTAAATTCATCAGGCTCAAAAAAGCCAAATTTTTTCTTTGTTGACTCGGGTTAAGCCGTTGTTAATGATGCTCTTCCAGATTGGGATAGACGGGGTTTTGGGACGGTAGTCTAATCCTTGTTTGAAATCCGGAATGGGTGTAAGCGGGCAGTCAAGCCTTGTGGGACCTGGACGGGGAAGCCAGAAGGAAATCGGGAACATTCCCGAATAGTTTGAGCGGGGAAATCAGGTTTG
>JBKKDI010000163.1:0-2894 GCA_046708645.1 Aestuariivirga sp. | reverse complement strand
GCCCCACCCCGATGGCTACCGAAACGCCGCCGACCTGGTGCGCGGCATCCGCGATATCGGCGGCTTCGAAATTTCCGTCGCCGCCTATCCCGAGCGCCATCCGGAGTCTGTGTCGATCGAAGAAGATCTGGCCTTCATGGCCGACAAGGCGGACCACGGCGCCACCCGTGCCATCTCGCAATTTTTCTTTCACAACGCTTTTTTCCTGAGACTGAGGGACCGCATCTTCGCCCGCAACATCGATATCGAGCTGGTCCCTGGCATTCTCCCCATCACGTCATTTGCCCGGGTCGGGGAATTCGCGGCAAAGTGCGGCGCTCACATACCCCCGGCATTGGCGCGGCGCTTCGAAGGTCTCGACACCGATCCCGAAACTCGCAACCTCGTGGCCGCCATGGTGGCCGCCGAACAGGTGGCGGCGCTGCGGCGTGAAGGCGTGAAACACTTCCACTTCTACACGCTCAACCGCGCCGATCTCGTCTACGCCATCTGCCGCGTACTCGATCTGGGTATGGCAAAGGAGAAGGCAGCGTGACGCTCAAATCCCGTTGCGCGCCCAAACCTTTGCGATGGCCGGCACGGAGGCCACGCGGTCATGCAGCACCCTGATGTTCGGGTGCTTGGCAAAAAGCGCTCCGGCATCGGGATGCCAGGTCGAAAGCATCGCCGCATAAATGTCGACAGCGCTCATCGTGGCACCTAGGATAAACGGCCCTTCCCCAATAGCATCCGAAAGAATCCCAAGCTCGCGGGCCATGGCCGGAAGAGCCTTGGCCTTGATGCCTACAGTGCCTGCCAGATCTGTCGTGTAGTATTGTGGATAATATATGCGGAGGTTGCTCATATAGACCGTCGTGGCGAGAAACAGCATCCAGCGCAAATATCGCGGCCGGAGCGGTGATGTGAGATCCGGAGCAAGACCTGCTTGCGGGAAAGTATCGCCGAGATGGATGAGCATGGCGGCGCTTTCGGTCATGGTCGTACCGTCTGGAAGAATGAGGGTTGGCACCTCGCCTCTCGGATTTACATCAAAAATGAAGGCAGGAAATGCGCCCGCCGCATCGCGCTGCACGTCCTTGATCTCATAGTCAGCGCCGCAAGCAGCAAGCATCGCCTCAGCGGCAACCGACCCTGCATTCTTCTTGGCATAGAGCGTGAACATAAATCTCCTTTAATCCTAGCGGGGTTCAGATGGGTTACACCAAATCATGATCTCAGCAGAGACCAATCCGTCATTCCGGCAGGCCCGCCTTTCTCAAACCATCCGTCCAGCGCGCGAAATCTTCCTCGCGCTTGATCGGAAAGCGTTGCCTGAGATTGGCGAGCCGCAATGTGGGATCGATTGCGCGGAGTTGGGAAACAGCACTTTCAGCCTCTTCCATGCGCCCCAGGAGCGCGGCGCTGGCGGCGGCGGTCGCCATCGCAAAACCCCCGTTCTGCGGCGCCGCCGTCACCGATTCCGATACCGACAACGCCTCGCGGTAACGGCCGGCGATGAAATGCGCAAAGGCGATCGCCCATCGCATGTTGGATATGCTGGGATCATCGGGGCTGAGATGCATCGCCCGCGTAACGTGACTGATTGCGGTGTCCGCCTCGCCCGACCACGCCTTCACCCAGCCGCTGAACATCCAGGCAGAGGCAAGGTTGGGATTGAGCTCCAGGCTTTTGCCGATCAGCGCATCGCCGGTTTCAAGCTCGCCGGCCACAAAAGCCAGCGCCCTGCCTGTGGCGCTGAGGGCAACCGAGTCGTCCTGGCCAAGCTCCAATGCCCGGCGGGCCAGCCATTGCACTTCGGCAATCGCCAATGGGTAGTCGCTGATCCAGCCACCGGCCTGCCGCTGCGAATAGCAACGCGCCGCCATGCCGTAGGCCGAAGCAAATTCGGGATCAAGTTCGATCGCCCGGTAGAAATGCGCCAGCGCCAGATCATTGCCTTCGCGGGTCCATTTGTGCACCTCCGGCAACCCACGAAGATAGTAGTCATAGGCATCGAGGCTGTTGGTCGGTTGTTTCGACCGCTCGATCTCCGCCTGCTCAAGCTTTGGCGAAATGGCCCCGACGACATGGGCGGTTACCATATCCTGCAGCTCGAACACATCCTGGAGTTCGCCCTCGATGCGATCCGCCCAGAGCGCCACGCCCGTGGTCGCATCGATAAGCTGGCCGCCGATGCGCAAGCGATTGCCGGCCTTGCGGACGCTACCCTCCAACACATAGCGGACACCGAGTTCACCCCCCACCTGCTTCACATCGACGGCGCGGCCCTACTACGTGAAGCTCGAATTGCGCGCGATGACGAAGAGCCAATGGAGCCTGGATAGCGCGGTGATGATTTCATCCACCATGCCGTCGGCGAAATATTCCTGCTCGGGATCGTTGCTGAGATTGGCGAAAGGCAAAACGGCTATTGATGGTTTCCGGAGAGGCGCCGCTGACGGGGCTTCATCTCTGATAGCGGTATTTACGCGTGGTTTCTCGTAAATCCCAATGGTCTCGGCTTCGGGAGCGGTGCCCAGTTCCTGTTTCAGCCTTTCGGCCAGACTCTGGAAATGCTTCAGGGCCTCAGCCCGGCGGCCCAGCGCGACATACGCCTGAATCGCCAAGCGATGGGCGTCCTCGCGGAATATGTCGCGCCGGATACACGCCTCCGCGCGTTGCAAGGCATCCGCTGGCCTGCCCTGCTCCAATTCAAACCCGCCGAGCTTTACCAAAGCCTCACAGGCAAGATTTCCAATGCGCCGGCGCTCTTCGCTGAGCCAATCCTCCCATGCCGGTTCCTTCACATCGATGCCCGCGAGCAAATCGCCATCGAGTAGGCCAATAGCTTTTCGCAATTCTGCGGCCGATCCGCCACGAAGAAGGGCTTCAAACTCACCCACGTCGCTCGCCGC
>JBKKDI010000162.1:0-5224 GCA_046708645.1 Aestuariivirga sp. | reverse complement strand
GGGCGAGAACCGAAACCACGACGTTGATGATTTCGCCGGGGAGGCCGCCCAGTTCGAGGATGGCGATGGGCTTGCCGTTCACCGGCACGCGGAACAGGCGGGCGAGAACCTGCGCCATGGTGTCCTGCACGGTCAGGCTGCCGAACATGAAGCCATAGCGGGGATCGCGCGTGATCATTTCGATGCGCGCTTTGAGGCGCTTGTAGGGGGCAAGTTCGCCGCGCAGCTCAAGCTTGCCGATATATTCTTCAAGCAGGCCGGTAAGATCGGAGGTGCGGTAGGGGATGGGCGTATCGACGCCGACGTTTTGGGTTTCGATCTGCTCGCGCCCGGCGCGCACGACGCCGTTGCGGTCGCGCCGCTGATTGTTCATGTAGCGCACTTTGGCTTGCGGAATGAGTTCGCGCAGCACTTCGACGTCGGTCTCGCGATTGGGCTGCTGGCCGATCAGGATTTCGACGATCTCGTCGAAGTTCAGCAGCCAGAATGGCAGGTTCATGTTGTCGGGCGTTACGATCTCCGCCAATTCCCGGAAGGACTGGGCATATTCGCGGTGCACGTCAAGCAGCAGGATGTGGGCCTGCGGGTTTTTCTCAAGAATGCGGCGGAGGATCAGCGCCACCGTGCAGGACTTGCCGGTGCCGGTCGTTCCCAGCACGGCGAAATGTTTGCCCAGCATCTCGTCGATCTTGATCATGGCGGGAATGGCGGAGTCCTGCTGGATATGGCCGACGCGGATCGCGGTGTCGGAATCACAAGCATAGGCGTGTTCCAGCTCTGACTTGGTCGCCCGGTAAACGATGTCTCCCAGGGAAGGGTAGCAGGAAATGCCGCGCCGGAAAGACAGGGGCGAGCCGCTATCATCCCTGGCCAGTTCACCGATGAGCTCCACCTCCACGATGCGCAGCTCGCGGTCTTCCGGGCTGTGGGACGGCATTGGCGAACTGAGTGCCGAGATCATCGCGAGCGAAATCGACTTCGGTGTATCGACCTTGAGGAGCGTGCCGATTTCCGGGCTTTTTGCGTCCGCCGTGCCGGATTTATGGGCCTCCGCATCGATCAGGATGATGGCGTGACCGCCGGTTACGGCAACGATGCGCCCGACGCGTTCGACCGGCTCGGGCCTACGGCCAAGGGCAGAAGGAATGGGAACCTGAAGACGATTCATGTTGATTGTCTCACTCATCAATGACGATTGCCTTCGGGCGGTGGTGTCAGCCCATCGATCGTTGGAAGGATGACGGTGACGCGGGTGCCGGCGCCTTTCTGTGAATCGATCCTGAGATCCCCGCCATGGAGGCGCGCGAGCGCATGGGCGATGGGAAGGCCAAGCCCCGTTCCCTCATGGCGTTTGTTGAAGGCTGTCTCGATTTGCCCAAACGGGCGCATGGCGGTTTCGATTTCGGCTGAATCCATGCCGGGGCCGGTGTCGGTCACGGAAATAGCGGCATAACCGTGCTGCAATAACCCCGCTTCCACGCGGATGCGGCCCTGACCGGGGGTGAACTTCACGGCATTCCCAAGAAGGTTAATGAGGATTTGTTTGATACGCAGGGCATCGCCGAAAATTTTGGGCAGATGGGGATCGATCACGGTTTCGACGGCGATTAATTTCTCCCTGGCCTTGACCTCGACGATCACCAGGCAGGAGGCCAGGATCGGCTTGATCTCGATGGGCTCGCAATCGACCGACAGCTGTCCCGCCTGAATTTTGGACACGTCGAGGATGCCGTTGATAAGGGCGAGCAAATGTTCAGCCGCCTGTTTGATATAGGCGGAATATTGCTGGACTTTTTCAGGCGCGGTCACCTGTTGCATGCCCAGCATCTCGGAAAAACCGATGATGGCGTTCAGCGGCGTGCGCAACTCGTGGCTCATGTTGGCGATAAATTCCGACTTGGCCTTGGAGGCAAGCTCGGCATCGACTTTGGCGGCGGTCAGCGCCAGGGCCTGCTTTTTTTGGTTAACGGTGACGCCAAGGTGATCGGCGAATTCGCCGATGAGCGAGCCTTCCTTGAACCATCTGGCACCATAGGTCCGCATGAAACCCCCTGTTAGCGCTGCATTGTTAGTGGGGAACGTCTCAATGGCGGGTTAATGATTTTGGCCGAAATGGGGGCACTGGCGGTTTCTCTTTGAGGAGGCTGGGGAAGCTGTTACATTGTGGCTAACGCAATGTTTTGAACCGGTGCGAGCCGCACCGGCCTTCGGGCCGTCGAGCGCCGCTGGTTCGTGGATGGTTAATGTGGACGCGACCAATGGGGCGGGATCCTCCCGCTTCCGGCGCAGATCGGGGCCCTTTAACGGGCAAGGCCGCGCGGTGGTTCACCCGGGCACAGATCGCCCGTGCGATCTCTATGGCGCACTTGACCTCGGCACCAACAATTGCAGGTTGCTGATCGCCACCCCCGTCGATGCGGGTTTTACCGTCGTTGACGCGTTCTCGCGCATTGTCCGGCTGGGCGAGTGGCAGGGGCGCACGGGCCGGTTGCACGACCAGGCCATGACACGAACCGTCGATGCGCTCCGGGTGTGCGCTAACAAGCTCAAATGGCGGAATGTGACCAAGTCCCGGCTGGTGGCCACCGAAGCCTGCCGCACGGCGGCGAATGGCGCGGAATTCATCGCGCGCGTCGCTTCCGAGACGGGCCTTGCACTCGAAATCATCGATCGCGAAACCGAGGCGGCATTGGCCGCAACGGGGGCCGAGCCGCTCATCGATCCAGCCGCCGAAACAGCCCTGGTGTTCGACATCGGCGGCGGCTCGACCGAAGTGATGTGGATGGCGCGAACCGGCGGCTGCCTCGGAATCGCCGCGTGGACTTCGCTGCCGGCGGGCGTTGTCACAATCTCCGAGCTGTTCGGCGGCGGCGTCGACGTGACGCCCGCATCCTTTGCCGCCATGCGCGAATTCCTGCGCCCGATGGTGATGGAGTTTGCCGAGCGCGTGGCCAGGATCACTGGGAAGGCGCCGGTTCCCGACCATCTTCTTGGAACCTCCGGCACGGTCACCACCATTGCCGGCGTGCAGCTTGGCCTGGCCCGCTATGACCGGTCCAAGGTGGACGGGAGCTGGCTGAACAGCGCCGGCATTGGCCACGTCACCCAAGAGCTGCTCCACATGAGTTATGACCAGCGCGCCGCCAACCCCTGTATTGGGCGCGAGCGGGCCGATCTGGTGCTGGCGGGCTGCGCCATCCTTGAGGAAATCCGCCTGGCCTTTCCAGCCGAGCGCATTCGAGTTGCCGACCGGGGCCTGCGCGAAGGAATCCTCACGATGCTGATGAAGCAGGACGGTACCTACGGCAGGCCCGTGTGAGCCGGCCGGGAGCCAGAAAGCCCACTAGCGGCAGGGCACTGAAAGAGCGGGTGAAAACCGGCAAAGGGCGGACAGTTTCCCAGAAAATCTGGCTGGAGCGCCAGCTCAACGATCCCTATGTGAAGGAGGCGCGGAAGCTGGGCTATCGCTCGCGCGCCGCTTTCAAGCTGATTGAGATCGACGACAGGTATCGCTTCCTCAAGCCAGGTGGCCGGGTTGTCGATCTGGGGGCGGCTCCCGGCGGATGGAGCCAGGTGGCGGCGGTGCGCGTCAAAGCGGAGGAGGGACGGGGCAAGGTCATTGCCATCGACATGCATGGGATGGATGCGATTCCCGCCGTTCTCATCTTCAAAAAAGATTTCTACGATGGGGATGCGCCGCAGCTTTTGATCGATGCGTTGGATGGCGAGAAGGCCGACGCGGTTCTCTCCGACATGGCGGCTCACGCCACGGGCCACCGCCAAACCGACCATATCAATATCATGGCGCTTGCCGAAGCAGCCTATGATTTCGCAAAGCTGGTATTGAAACCCGGCGGCGTATTTCTGGCAAAGGTCTTGCGCGGAGGCACCGAAGGTGAAATTCTGAAGCTGATGAAAAAAGATTTCGCCACGGTGCGCCATGTAAAGCCTATGGCCAGCCGCGATGATTCAGCCGAGCTGTTCGTATTGGCGACGGGGTTTAGAGGAAAATCGGAATCTACGGCGAGCAATCGCGTTAAACAAATTCAGCCACGATGAGAGATTCAAATGGCCACTATTCATAACGTCGGCGTTTTCGTGGGCAGCCTCCGCAAGGATTCGTTCAACCGCAAGATGGCGAATGCGCTGGCTGCGCTGGCGCCCGGCTCTCTCAAACTCTCAATCGTCGAAATCGGCCATCTTCCGCTCTACAATCAGGATGACGACGCCAACCCTTCGCCAGTCTGGGTTTCATTCCGGCAACAGGTTAAGGCCTTCGATGCCGTTCTGTTCGTCACGCCGGAATACAACCGGTCCGTGCCGGGCGTGTTGAAGAATGCGCTGGACGGCGGGTCGAGGCCCTATGGACAGAACGCTTGGAACGGCAAACCCGGTGCTGTCGTCAGCGTGTCCGTTGGCGCCATCGGCGGTTTCGGGGCCAACCACCATTTGCGTCAATCGCTGGTGTTTTTGAATGTGCCGGCGATGCCGCAGCCCGAGGCCTATACCGGTAACGCCTCCGATCTCTTCGATGCAGCAGGGAAGATCAGCAAGGAGGAAACCGTTAAGTTTCTTAAGGGCTACATGCAGGCCTTCGGAGAGTGGATCGCCGCCAACCGGAAATCCTAACCTTCTACCCTTGCCCCCACTCCCAAACAGGTGTTAAGGGCAGCCGTCAACCCACGCGATTCCGCGTTCTGGAAAGGTTGGCGAATGGCCCCCCGGCAAATCCCCCAATATTTGACGTTCGATGACGTGCTGATGAAGCCCGGCGCTTCTTCCGTGCTGCCGGCGGAAGTTAATACCGCCACGCGGCTGACGCACTCCATTTCCCTTTCGATCCCGATCATTTCCTCCGCCATGGATACAGTGACCGAGGCGCGCCTTGCCATTGCCATGGCGCAGGCGGGAGGCCTCGGCGTCATTCACAAGAACCTCGAGCCCGATGTGCAGGCCGAACATGTGCGCCAGGTGAAGCGGTTCGAGAGCGGCATGGTGGTGAACCCGATTACCATCGCGCCCGACGCGACTTTGGCAGACGCACAGGCGCTGATGGCGACCAACGCGATCTCGGGCATTCCAGTGGTCGAGCGCAGCGGCAAGCTGGTCGGAATCCTCACGAACCGCGACGTGCGTTTTGCGGAGAACCCGAACCAGCCTGTGTCGGAGCTGATGACGCATGAGAATCTAGCGACGGTCTCCTCGGGGGTGACGCAGGAAGAAG
>JBKKDI010000161.1:0-11721 GCA_046708645.1 Aestuariivirga sp. | reverse complement strand
ATCCCGGCATGACCGGGAAGGCGCTGGAAGAGATCGACGCGGAGGCCCGCCGGCGCTGGCCGCTCGACGCTAGCCTCATCATCCATCGTTATGGGCGTCTGCAACCGGGCGAAGACATTGTGCTGGTGATTACAGCTTCCGCTCATCGCGAGGCGGCCTTCGAAGCCTGCCATTTCCTCATCGATTGGCTCAAGACCAAGGCGCCCTTCTGGAAGCTTGAGGAGAGCCCGGATGGCGCCGAATGGGTGACGGCGAAAGACAGCGACGATAGCGCGGCGGCGCAGTGGGATAAGTAGTGCCCTTCAGATCGCCATGGCGACAACCGCGCAATCAAACCACGCAACGGCCACGGCGCCCGTTTCTTAAACCGATTCTCGACCGGTTCGGCTTCATCGCGATTCTGGTTCTCCTGTTGCTGGCGGCTCGCTACGCTGGTGAATTGAATGCTCCCGGTGTTCCGGAAACAGGAGTGTTTCATGTCGTCGACGGCGATTCGCTGCGCCGGAACGGCCGGGACTACAGGCTGAAGGGCATCGATGCGCCCGAACTTGATCAAGCCTGCAAGGGCAAAATTGGCTGGAGTTACAATTGCGGCCGCGATGCAAAGGCAGCGCTTGGCCGCCTCGTCGACGGAAGCCGCCTGAATTGCCAGCCCAGAGATATCGACCGGTACGGGCGAACCTTGGCCTATTGCAGGGTGGACGATCTGGACATCAACGGCGAGATGGTGCGGTTGGGTTGGGCTGTCGCATATAGCCGGCTTGGCTTCACCTACTGGCGGCTAGAATCCGAAGCCCGTAAAGCCAAGCGCGGCCTGTGGCAGGGCACGTTTGAAACGCCGGACAAATGGCGCGAACGCAATCGCGATTCGCTTGTGCGGGGCGATCTCGGCGAGTGAATTCATGCTTGACGTTATTAACGTATTGCGTTACTATTACGTGGTATGATTCAATCGTTCCGCTCCGCTGAAACCGAAACTCTGTTCCGGCTTGGGCACGTGCGGAAATGGGTGAACATTGAGCGGCCTGCCTTGCGCAAGCTTGTGCAGCTCGATCTGGCGCAGTCTATCGGCGACATGCGAGCGCCGCCGGGCAACCGGCTGGAGGCGCTCGCCGGCAACAGAAAAGGCCAATGGAGTATCCGCATTAACGATCAGTTCAGAATTTGCTTCCGCTGGACGAATAAGGGCCCAGCCGATGTCGAGATTGTCGATTACCACTGAATGGAGAGTGCCATGAAAAAGCGGATCGCGCCTGTATCTCCGGGCGAAATGCTGGCTGAGGAATTCTTAGTCCCCCTGGGCATGAGCAAGTATCGCCTTGCCAAGAGCATCGGCGTTCCGGCACAGCGCATCGGCGACATCGTTGCGGGCAAACGGTCAATCACCGCCGATACGGACTTGCGCCTGTGCAAACTGTTCGGCCTGTCCGATGGATGGTGGCTCAGGCTTCAGGCGAGCTACGACACCACCATCGCCAAGCAAAAACTGGCGGCAACGCTTGACAAGATTGTTCCAATTGGCAAGGCGGCATAAGACTGGTGCTGCCAGGGGGAATCGAACCCACGACCTCTCCCTTACCAAGGGAGTGCTCTACCACTGAGCTACGGCAGCGACGAGGGCGAGACATGCCATAGGGAGGCTTTCCACGCAACCACCGCGCTTGACGCTTGGCGGGAACGCTCTTTAAGATTTTTCCCATGGCCAAAAAACCAACCGCCGCCGATGCCCGGAACGCCCGCCTTGCCAAGGCCTTGAAAGCCAATCTGGCGAAGCGCAAGGCGCAGGCCAAGGCGCTCAAAAAAGCCGTCAAGCCCGCCCTTGAATAGCAGTTGCCCAAATTGGGCCATGTGTGCTTGATACCGCCATACTGCGCAAGGGGATGATTTTACCGATGGATCGAATCCGTATCCGTGGCGGCAACCGGCTCACGGGCACCATCAACATTTCCGGTGCCAAGAATGCCGCCTTGCCTCTGATGATCGTGTCGCTGCTGACGCCGGAAACCCTCACCCTCTCCAACGTCCCTCGCTTGGCGGACGTGCGTCTCCTTCAGCGCATTTTGCAAAATCACGGCGTTGATATCATGATCGCCGGCAAACGCCCGGGCCAGAACGGCCAGTCGGGCGATACCAAGCAGCTCTCGGCCAAAACCATCGCCGACACCACCGCACCTTACGAACTTGTCTCGAAAATGCGGGCGAGCTTCTGGGTGCTGGGGCCGCTCCTGGCGCGCTGTGGCGAGGCCAAGGTGTCGCTGCCCGGCGGCTGCGCCATCGGCACGCGCCCGGTGGATATGCATCTCATGGCCATGGAAAAGCTTGGCGCGGAAATCGCCATCGAGGCGGGCTACGTGGTGGCCAAGGCGCGCCACGGTCTCAAGGGCGCTCACATCAAATTCGACAAGGTCTCCGTCGGAGCAACACACGCCGCGCTGATGGCTTCGGTGCTGGCCGACGGTCATACGGTGATCGAGAATGCCGCGCGCGAGCCCGAAATCGGCGATGTGGCGGAATGCCTCAACAAGATGGGCGCCAAAATCGAAGGCATCCATTCCTCGACGCTGAAGGTGAAAGGCGTCACCAGCCTCCATGGCGCGACGCACGAGGTGATTGCCGACCGGATCGAGACCGGCACCTATGCCATGGTGGCGGCGATGGCCGGTGGCGACGTCACGCTGAAGGGTGCCCGCCCCGCCAATCTCGCCTCGGTGATCGAAGTGATGCGGGCCAGCGGCATCGCCGTCGATGAAACCAAAGACGGCCTCCGTATCCGCCGCAATGGCGAGGCGATTGAGGCGGTGGGCGCCAACACGGAGCCCTATCCGGGCTTCCCCACCGATTGCCAGGCGCAATTGATGGCGCTGATGACCAAGGCCAACGGCACGAGCATCATCCGCGAGACGATTTTCGAAAACCGCTTCATGCATGTGCAGGAGCTGGCCCGCCTCGGCGCCGACATTCACCTGCATGGCGACACGGCGGAAGTGCGCGGTGTGGCGAAACTCACCGGCGCTCCGGTCATGGCAACCGACCTCCGCGCCTCGGTGTCGCTGGTCATCGCCGCACTCGCCGCGGAAGGCGAGACCATGATCAACCGCGTCTATCATTTGGACCGCGGTTTCGAGACGCTGGAAGAAAAGCTTGTCGCCTGCGGTGCCGATGTCACGCGCCTTGCCGGAAACTAAATCGTGTTGAAACTTGCGGCGCTCGATGCCGACGATCTTGCCGTGATCTCGGCCCACATGCAGGATGCCGTCATACGCCTCGGCGACATTACCCACCAGAAAGCCCGCCGGCAGTTCGCCCTTCTCGCCAACCGTTTCGCCTGGGATGCGGGCGAGCGCCAGCGCCGCCGCACGGGGCTGCATTTCGACCGGGTGACATCGGTCAAAACCCAGAACATCCGCCAGGGCGACAAGGATGCAATTGTCGAGCTGCTGGCCATCACCTTCGAAGAAGGCGAAGCCCCCTCCGGCACCATTCTCCTGGCCTTCGCCGGCGGCGGCACCATCCGCCTCGACGTCGAATGCATCGAGGCCAGCCTCAAGGATTTAGGCCCCGCCTGGGCCACGGAACATCAACCCGCCCACGAAGTTTGATGTCCTCGCCCCGCGCTAGCGGGGAGAGGAAGGGGGCCCGTCATGCGCAGCTGATGGGGGAGGAGAGGGGCCAACGGATGATCCTTTCCGCTATACATCACCCCCGCCGCCACGGAACTAAATTGCCGAAAACGACCGCTAGCCCCTCACCTCCCCATCGCTCACGCGATGGGTCCCTTCCTCTCTCCCCGCTTCGCGGGGCGAGGACAAGGGAGTTCTTCACGGCTATTGTCGCCGTCCATGACCGCCAAACCCAAGAATCGCCTGATCGCCGTCGATCTGGACGGCAGCATCGGCCCAGGCCCCAGCCCCGAAGCCGAGCACGAGCGCCGCGTCGCCATCTACGATCTCGTCGAAGAGAACAGCTTCACGCTCGCCGCCCATCCGCAAGGCCCCTACCGCCTCCAGCTCTCCGCCGCCGACGGGCGGCTGATGCTCGACATCCTCAGCGAAAGTTCCGAACGCTTGAGCCTCATCGGCCTTTCCATGTCGCCGCTCAGGCGCATCGTGAAGGACTACTTCATGATCTGCGAAAGCTATTACAAGGCGATCAAGACGGCGACACCCTCGCAGATCGAAACCATCGATATGGCCAGGCGCGGCCTGCACGACGAAGGCAGCGAGCTGCTGCGCGAGCGCCTCACCGGCAAGGTGGAGGTCGATTTCAACACGGCGCGCCGCCTGTTCACGCTGGTCTGCGTGCTGCACTGGCGGGGTTGAGCGTCGAACCCATGCCGGGCGATCTTCCCAGCGCCGTCCTCTTCGCCTGCACGCGAAACGCCATCCGCTCGGTGATGGCTGAGGCCATCATGAAGCATTTCTACGGCCACAAGGTCTATGTCGCCTCCTGCGGGCTCAAGCCCGGCGAGCCCGATCCGTTCGTCACCGCCGTCATGGATGAAATGGGCATCGATGTGGGCAAGCACCGCCCGCAAGGTTTCGACGATCTCGAGGATTCAAGCTTCGACATCGTCATCTCGCTGTCGCCCGAGGCCCATCACCGGGCCCTGGAAATGACCCGCACCATGGCCATCGAAGCCGAATACTGGCCGACGATGGACCCTTCGGTCACCTCCGGCAGCCGCGAACAGATTCTCGATTCCTACCGTGACGTACGCGATCAACTGGTGCGGAAAATCAGGGCGCGCTTCGGCAGCGTGGTAGCGGGAGGCGTTTGATGCGGGCACTTGCTTTGATTTTTTGCATGCTGTGATAGAAGCGGACCGCTGGGCAAAATGTCTCCTCTCAAATTCTCAAAATCTCCGTTTGTCGTTGCCATCGATGGACCCGCGGCTTCGGGAAAAGGAACGATCGGCAAATTGCTGGCGAACGAACTTGGGTTTGCGTATTTGGATACGGGCTCTCTTTACCGTGAAGTCGCCAATCGCGCACTGGCCTCGGGCCTCGATACCGGCGATGAAATGCAAATGGCCGCACTTGCCATCGGTGTCAGGCCCGAAATTATAGATCCCGCCGCCATCCGGTCTTCCGCGGTCACCAGCTTGGCCTCCAAAATTGCGGCCATGCCGCAAGTGCGAAACGCACTCTTGGGCGTTCAACGTGACTTTGCCCGGAAGGAACCCGGCACCGTGCTCGACGGGCGCGACATCGGCACCGTCGTCTGCCCCGATGCCGATGTCAAACTCTTCATCACCGCCTCCGCCGAAGTGCGCGCGAAGCGCCGGCAATTGGAACTCGGCGCTCCATCCCATGAAAGCGTACTGACTGAAATCCGTGCCCGCGACGAGCGTGACCGCATCCGCGCCGTGGCACCGCTCGTTGCCGCCGCCGATGCCACGATCATCGATACGACGGGCATGGACATAGATCAGGCCGTGGCCGCAGCGCTTGCCGCGGTTGCGTCGCGATCTTCCCCATGATGGCCTTGCCCGCCTCCGCCGTTTGGCCTATACACCCGCGGGTTCCAGGCCGCGCCCGCAGGCGCGAACGTGAACCGGGATGCCCAGGCATCCCAAACTGTTTCAAGACCCAAAGACTTTCGTGGCCTCCTGCCTGGGTGGCGTCGCCGGGTTCTGAAACGCTTGTCGCGGTTTGTCCGCGGGGCTCCCATTATCAGCAACGGGGCCTTCGCGGGACGTCCTAGCGGGTTTTTCCGCCGGGCCAGCCTCGATTTTTGACAGGACGTAACACACTATGGCGAAATCCGCCGTCTCCCTGAACCCCACGCGTGAAGACTTCGAAGCCCTCCTCGCCGAAAGCTATACCGAGAATCCCGCCGCCGAAGGCTCCGTTGTCAAGGGTCGCGTAGTCTCGATCGAGAATGATTTCGCCATCATCGATGTGGGCCTCAAGACCGAAGGCAAAATCGCCGTCAAGGAATTCGCCCAGCCGGGCAAGAACGCCGAACTGAAAGTTGGCGACACCGTCGAAGTTTATCTCGAGCGGATCGAAAACGCGCTCGGCGAAGCCGTGCTCTCCCGCGAAAAAGCAAAACGCGAAGAAGCCTGGACGCGGCTTGAGCAGCTCTCCACCAAGAACGAGCGCGTCGACGGCGTGATCTTCGGCAGGGTCAAGGGCGGCTTCACCGTCGATTTGGGCGGTGCCGTAGCTTTCCTTCCCGGCTCCCAGGTGGACGTGCGGCCCATCCGCGACGTAGGGCCGCTGATGAATGTCTCGCAGCCCTTCCAGATTCTCAAGATGGATCGCCGCCGCGGCAATATCGTGGTGTCCAGGCGCGCCATCATGGAAGAAACCCGCGCCGAGCAGCGTTCCGAACTGGTGCAGAACCTCGCCGAAGGCCAGGTCGTGGACGGCGTGGTCAAGAACATCACCGATTACGGCGCGTTCGTGGATTTGGGCGGCATCGACGGCCTCTTGCATGTCACCGACATTGCCTGGAAGCGCGTCAACCATCCCTCCGACGTTCTCCATGTGGGCCAGACCGTCAAGGTCCAGATCATCCGCATCAATCCCGAGACACAGCGCATCTCGCTCGGCATGAAGCAGCTCGACAAGGACCCGTGGGAAATCGTGGCGGAGAAATATCCGCTGGGTTCCAGAGTCAAGGGCCGCGTCACCAACATTACCGATTACGGCGCGTTTGTTGAACTGGAAGACGGCATTGAAGGCCTCGTCCATGTGTCGGAGATGAGCTGGACCAAGAAGAACGTGCACCCCGGCAAGATTCTCTCGACGACCGAACAGATCGAAGTGCAGGTGCTGGAGATCGATCCCTCCAAGCGCCGCATCTCGCTCGGCCTCAAGCAGACCCAGGACAATCCCTGGGAAACCTTCCAGGCGAAGTATCCGAACGGCACGGTGGTCGAAGGCGAGATCAAGAACATCACCGAATTCGGCCTGTTCATCGGGCTTGATGGCGATGTGGACGGCATGGTCCATCTCTCGGACCTCGACTGGAAGCGCCCGGGCGAGGAAGCCATCAAGGATTATAAGAAGGGCGATCACGTCAAGGCGAAGGTGCTTGATGTGGACCGCGAGAAGGAGCGCATCTCGCTTGGCATCAAGCAGCTTAGTAGCGATCAGCCGGCCGCCGTGACCAGCGGCATCAAGAAAGGCGACACGGTCACCTGCGAAGTGGTCAAGGTCGAAGACAACGGCCTCGAAGTGCGCGTTGCCGGCTCCGACATGACGGCCTACGTGAAGCGCTCCGATCTGGCGCGTGACCGTTCCGAACAGCGCACCGAGCGTTTCGCCGTGGGCGAGAAGTTCGATGCCAAGGTGACGCTGCTCGATCCCAAGACGCGCAAGATGAACGTTTCCATCAAGGCGCTGGAAATATCAGATGAACGCCAGGCGGTGGCCCAGTATGGCTCCACCGACTCGGGCGCTTCGCTGGGCGACATCTTGGGTGCAGCGATGAAAAAGAAGGACGCCGAAGCCAAGAGCGAGTAGTTTTTCCTCTCCCTCGGGAGAGGAAGGGGTCCAAGCGAAGCTTGGGAAGGTGAGGGGACTGGATGCTAACCGTTTGCATACGATCCCCTCATCCTCCCACCGCTTTGCGGCGGGTCCCTCCTTCTCCCAAGGGAGAAGGGAAAAATTGACAATGGACCCGTCACAATGACACCCGATGCTGAACTCATCCTCGACCGCCGCCGCCTCAAGCGGCGCGTCACGTTCTGGCGGATTGCCGCGGTGGTGCTGGCGGCCGTTGGCCTGGCAGCCCTCCTGTGGACGCCCGGCGGCTTCGACAGGTTCGAAACCCACATCGCACGCGTCCATATCAATGGACTGATTACCGGGAACCAGGAAACTCTCGATCTGTTCGAGCAGATTTCCAAGTCCTCGGCGGTCCAGGCGGTAATCCTCCGCATCGACAGCCCCGGCGGCACGACCTCGGGCTCCGAGGCCCTCTATGAGGCCATCCGCAAGGTTGCCAAGGACAAGCCCGTCGTCGCCGTCATGGATACAATAGCGGCCTCCGGCGGTTATATCACGGCGATCGCCGCCGATCACATCGTGGCCCGCGGCAACACCATCACGGGTTCGATCGGCGTCATTTTCAGTTATCCTGAAATCTCCAAGCTCCTCGACACGCTTGGGGTCAAAATGGAGGAAATCAAGTCGGGCGAACTGAAAGCCGAGCCCTCGCCCTACAAGCCGGCCTCGGAAAAATCCCGGCAGGTGTCGGCTGAAATGGTGCAGGATAGTTTCGCTTGGTTCGTGGGCCTCGTCGCCGAACGCCGCAAGCTTTCGCTCGACCGCGTCAAGATTCTGGCCGACGGCCGCGTCTACACCGGCCGCCAAGCCGCGGCCGTCAAGCTCATCGACGAGATCGGCGGCGAGGACCGGGCGGTTGCCTGGCTCGAAAGCGAAAAGAAAATTGCGGCGAACACAGCCGTGCTGGACTGGGCTCCTCCGGATAACGGCGGCGTCACCGGCTTGGGCTTCTCCATTGCCGATGGCGTCCTCAACGCCATGGGCTTGTCCGGCCTTCGCCACAAGGCCGGGATCGCCAAGCTTGACGGTCTGCTCGTGCTTTGGCACCCTTCGTTCTGACCAACCGCCGCGGGGGCCCAACACCATGATCAAGTCCGAGCTCGTGCAGAAAATCGCCGACAAGAGCCCACATCTTTACCATCGCGACATCGAGCGCATCGTCAACACGATTCTCGATGAGGTGATCGCCGCCATGAAAGACGGCAACCGCATCGAGCTTCGCGGGTTCGGAGCTTTTTCAGTCAAGTCGCGCAATGCCCGCATGGGACGCAATCCGCGCACCGGCTCCGCCGTCGAGGTGATCGCCAAACGGGTGCCGTTCTACAAAACCGGCAAGGAACTGCGCGAACGGCTGAACGGTAAAAGCTAGAACCCCATTTCTCCCTCCCCCTTGCGGGGTGGTATTAAGGGTGGGGGTCGCTCCGGCCTGTCAAAACAAATACGAAGAAGTCTTTCTGTGAGACTACCAGACCCCCACCCGGTTCGCTTTGCTCACCTCCCTCCCCGCAAGGGGGAGGGAGAACTCGTGAATCACGCTAGCGATTTTTCCTGCGGGACGCTCGAATCATGACACTTAGACGCCTGTTCAACTGGATCATCGGCCTCCCGATCGCCATCGTGGTCGCGGCCTTCGCCGTTGCCAACCGGCAATGGATCGTCGTCTCCTTCGATCCCTTTTCGCGTGATTCCCCCTTTGCTTCGATCAACATGCCCCTGTGGGTGCTGTTTTTCTGCGGAATTTTTGCAGGCCTCATCGCCGGCTGGATTGCCGCGTGGTTTGCCCATGGCAAGTGGCGAAGAGCGGCGAGGGAAGCGCGCATCGAACTGGTCCGCGCTCAGCAGGAGCATGAATTGCTGAAACGCGAAGTCCAATCACAGGCCATCGTGCCAGCCGGCGATGCGCCCTTGTGAAGATAATTTCAGCAAACGAGCTGGCGAAACTTGCGCCCTATGGCGAAATCGTCGAAGCCCTGCGTGAGGGTTTCCGGGCGAACTACACAACTCCGGTGCGCCACCACCACGAAATATCGCCTGCGTCCACGCTGCTGCTCATGCCCGCCTGGTCAAGGGAATGGACCGGCCTCAAGACCGTCGTGGTCAAGACCGGCAATGCAGCCCTGGGTCTCCCCACGGTACAAGCAAGCTATCTTCTGATCGACAATCGAACGGGTGGCACCGTGGCCATGATGGATGGAACCGAAATCACGCGGCGGCGCACCGCGTCGGCCTCGGCACTTGCCGCCGATTATCTGGCCCGCAAGGATGCCTCGCGCATGGTGCTGGTAGGCGCTGGTGCGCTGGGCGCCCATTTCGTCCGCGCCCACGCTGCCGTGCGGCCGATCAAAAGCGTTGGGATCTTTAACCGGTCGCTGGCCAAGGCGCAGGCGCTTGCAGACAATCTCAAGTCCGATGGCATCGACGCCGTGGCCGTGAGCGATCTTGAGGCAGCGGTGCGCCAGGCGGACATCGTCACCTGCGTCACCACCTCCACCGCTCCCATCGTCAGGGGCGCATGGCTGAAGCCCGGCGCCCATGTGGATCTTGCCGGCGCCTTCAAGCCCACCATGCGCGAAACCGACGGCGAGAGCGTTCAGCGGTCCCGGGTTTTCGTCGACACCCGCGATGGCGCCCTGGCCGAGGCTGGCGATCTTCTTCAGGCCCGCGATGAGGGCAAGTTCGATTTCGCCGCCGTCCAGGGCGATCTGTTCGAGCTCACCCGCGGCACAGTGAAGGGCCGTGGTTCGGCCGCCGAAATCACCCTGTTCAAGTCCGTCGGCACCGCGCTGGAAGACCTTGCCACCGCCATCATGGTGTATCAAAAGGCCGGGTGATCTAAAAAGGCCCTCATCCGCCCTGTCGGGCACCTTCTCCCACGCGTGTCCCGCGCGGGCGAAGGCATAACATTGATGCGCCTTCTCCCGTGCCGCAAGGCATGGGAGAAGGTGGCCGAAGGCCGGATGAGGGCCCTTTGCAACCGGCCTGCTATTATCAAAAGATGACCGCCCGAAACCCCATCTGCATCGCTCTCGACACCACCGATCTAACCCGGGCGCGGCTCCTTGCACGCGAGCTCAAGCCCCACGCCAGCTACATGAAAATCGGCATGGAATTCTTCTATGCCCAAGGCGCCAAGGGTTATGAGAGCATCGCCGCCGAAGGCTTGGCCGTGTTCCTCGATCTCAAGGTGCACGACATTCCCAATACGGTGGCATCGGCCATGTCCGCCCTCATGAAACTGTCGCACCCTCCGGCCATCGTCAATGTTCACGCCACGGGCGGCCTCGATATGATGAAAGCCGCCCGCGATGCGGTGGGGACGCGCGCCAAACTCATCGCCGTCACCATCCTCACCAGCCTCTCCGACAGCGATATCCGCGCTGCCGGTTTCGATCCTACCAAGAACACCAGGGATCATGCCCGCTCACTCGCCGAACTCGCCCGCAAAGCGGGCCTCGACGGCGTCGTGTGCAGCGCCCATGATGTGGAAGGCATTCGCCAAGCCATGGGTAAGGATTTCCTGACGGTCGTGCCCGGTATTCGCATGGATGCCGCCACCCAAGACCAGAAGCGAGTTTCAACTCCCGCCGCAGCCCTGGCAGCCGGCGCCGATATTCTGGTGATCGGCCGGGCCATCACCGGCGCCGCCGATCCCGCCGCCGCGGCGCAAACTATTCTGGCAGGTATCCATGCCCGTTGAAGTCAAAATCTGCGGGCTTTCGACGACCGAAACCATGGAGGCAGCCCTCGCCGCCGGAGCCGATCTGGTGGGGCTGGTATTCTTCCCCGCCAGTCCGCGTCATGTCTCGCTCGATCAGGCGGCATCCCTTGCGGAGAGCGCCCGCGGCAAGGCCCGCATCGTGGCGCTCATTGTCGATGCCGGAGACGCTGCCATTGCGGAGATCAATCTTATGGTGCGGCCCGATCTCTATCAGGCCCATGGTGAGGAGACGCCGGAGCGCATCGCCGCCATCCGCGCCCTCACCGGCAAGCCCGTCATCAAAGTCATCAAGGTCAAGGATGCCGCCGACATCGCGCGGGCGTCCGCCTATGCCGGCAAGGCGGCCTTGATCCTCTATGATGCCAAGACACCGGCGGGCACTCTTCCCGGTGGCATGGGGATCGCCTTCGACTGGCCGTTGCTGCGCGGCACTTCCGGCGTCTTTATGCTGGGCGGCGGGCTCACCCCCGCCAATGTCGCCGAAGC
>JBKKDI010000160.1:0-5567 GCA_046708645.1 Aestuariivirga sp. | reverse complement strand
GCTTCTGCGGGTGAGATTGGTCATGGTTCGCTCCTGTTTCAGGCGCCGGCCGGGATGGCCTGGCGTCTGAGGAGGAGACTGCAGGAGGGCTGCTGACAGGGTGTGGCAGGAGGCGACGTGGTCGCTGATACTTGGTCAAGCGGGAACGGGCCTACCCTGCGCGACCGGCCTGTCAGTCGGGTCTCCCTCCCCCTTGCGGGGAGGGTAGTGCAGCTAGGACCATTAGTCCGTAGCGGAACTAGGGTGGGGGGTGCCACTCGCTCCGTGCAAGCTGCTCCCCCCACCCTTAGTCCCTCCCCGCAAGGGGGAGGGAGGAAAAGGCGAGATGCGATATGAAGTCTTCATGCCTTGAGGCTGCCGGAAAGTGCCACCTGTTGCTCGCCGTTCTTGCGTTTGCGAATAGTGCCGAGAGTTACAACCCTTTCGCCAGATTTTGTGAGAGAGGTGCTGACGCGCTTGGCATCGCGGGCCTTCACCACCACGACCATGCCGATGCCGCAGTTGAAGGTGCGCAGCATCTCGCGCTCGGCGACGCCGCCTACATCCTCTAACCAGGCAAACACGCTTGGATATGGTACTGCATCGAGATTGATTTCAGCCACGGTTGCCCTTGGCAAAACGCGCGGAATGTTCTCGATGAATCCACCACCGGTGATGTGGGCCAGCGCCTTGATGCCGCTCGTGGCCTTCAGCGCCTTCAGAACGGATTTCACATAGATGCGCGTGGGTGTGAGCAGGACTTCGCCCAGCGTTTTGCCCTTGGTGAAAGGGGCGGGCTCGGAATATTGGAGCCCGCTCTGCTCGACAAGTTTGCGGATCAGCGAATAGCCGTTGGAGTGTGGGCCGCTCGAAGGCAGCCCGAGAATGACATCGCCTGGCCCCACATCTTTCCGCGGCAGGATGTTCTTGCGCTCGACAGCGCCCACCGCAAAGCCCGCGAGGTCGTAGTCCTGTCCATGGTACATGCCGGGCATTTCCGCGGTCTCGCCGCCGATGAGAGCGCAGCCCGCCTGCTTGCAGCCGTCGGCGATACCGGCGATCACCTCGCGGGCCGTGGCCACATCGAGTTTGCCCGTAGCGAAGTAGTCGAGGAAGAACAGCGGCTCGGCGCCTTGTACCACGAGGTCGTTCACCGACATGGCGACGAGGTCGATTCCGGCGCCGTGGTGCCGCCCGGTCTCGATGGCGAGCCTGAGCTTGGTGCCGACACCGTCGTTGGCGGCCACCAGCACGGGGTCCTTGTAACGGCAGGCCTTGAGATCAAAGAGACCGCCGAAGCCACCCAATGCCGAATCAGCGCCCTTCCGCCGCGTCGCCTTCGCCAGAGGCTTGATGGCCTCAACCAGTGCATTGCCCGCTGAGATGTTCACACCGGCATCGGCATAGGTGGCGCCTGTGCGTTCCGCTTGTTTCACAACGCCCATGCCGCTAGTTTGCCCTAATTCTCTGTGGTTATGCCGCGTCCATAGCGCGAAGCGCTTTCCGAATAAAGCGTATTGGTTGAGCCGGTTTTCCGGATACGGTGGAGTGACGAATCGATGACGGTGTTGCGCCCGTGGCGGGCTTGGCTGGCCGGCCTGCTGCTCTTGGCGGCGGGGATATTGGAGGCGGCTGCCGCGGGTCCGGTCGAGACCAATATCTTTGCGGTGCAAGGTGTTCCCGTCGATGTCACCAGCACGGACGCCACCTCGGCGCGCAACCAGGCGCTAATGGACGTGCAGGTAAAGGCCTTCTTCATGCTGATCGAACGCCTCGGCTCAGCGGACATCGCCGCGGAGCTCACGAAGCTCAAGCCTGAAGAAATCGCCGCCTATCTCAAATCGCTTTCGATCGAACAGGAGAATTCCTCTCCCGGCCGCTACATCGGCACGTTCACGGTCCGCTTCCTGCCGGTGAAAATCCAAAAGCTGCTGGATGCATATGGAGTTCGCGTGCCGGCGCGGCAGGCCTCGCCCATCCTCGTGCTACCGGTCTACCGCGAGCCCTCCGGTTCAAAGCTTTGGGAGGACAATCTGTGGCGCAAGGCCTGGCTCGATCTCCGCGCCGAGCAGTCGCTGGTGCCGATCATCGTGCCGATCGGCGACCTTGAGGATACCGAGTTGCTCACGGAAGAGGATGTGCTCAACGGCGATCCGATCAAGCTCGAAGCAATCCGCCGGCGCTATGGCGCGTCGAGCGTCGTGGTCGCGGTGGCCGAACCGGCGGAAGGCGGCGGCATTCACGCGGTGATGACCGGCGATACGGCTCAGGGCCGGGTGACCTTCGACAAGACCTATGTCGCGGAGACGGCGAAGCCGGAAGAGTCGGCGGCCCTGGCAACGCACCGGTTTCATGCGGTGATGATTGAAAAATACAAGGAGAACGAGGCCGCCGTGGCGCAAAATCCCGGTGCGCCGCAATCAATCGCCGTGGCCGTGCCCTTCGGCAGCCCGACGGAATGGAACGGCATCCGCTCGCGCATTCTTTCAACGCCCAATGTCACGGGAGTCGATGTGTCGACGCTATCCGCCGAGGGCGCGGTGATCCGGCTCATCTACACCGACGACTTGCCCATTCTGCAGGACAACATGCTGCGGACCGGCCTGGCCCTGTCTCAAATCGGCCAGCGCTGGGTCATTCAGCCGATGTAACGCAGCGCCCCATGATTGAGTATGCAAGCCCGCCGTTGGCTATTTTTTCTCCCCTTCCCCCCTCGCGGGGGAAGGTGGATCGCGCCGGTTTGCGCGAGCCGGATGAGGGGGCTGGTTCAGCGAGTCCAGCCGTCAGGGATCTGACTCGCTGCACCACCCCCACATCCGGCGCGTTCCGCGCCACCTTCCCCCGCGAGGGGGGAAGGGGATTAGTGGATAAGCACACAAGTCGTTGCTTTGTGTCAGCACTCAACCGGACAGCAGAGCCATGAGCCTGCCCAACCTCATTACCATCGCTCGCATCCTGCTGGTTCCCTTTACCGTCTGGCTGCTCATCTCGAATGCCTATGGCTGGGCGTTTCTCGCTTTTGTGGTGGCGGGAGTGAGCGATGGCGTCGATGGCTATATCGCCAGGCGTTACGATCTCCGCACCGAGCTTGGCTCCTATCTCGATCCCGTGGCGGACAAGGCGCTGCTGGTCTCGGTTTATATAACGCTCGCCTTCCTTGCCGTGCTGCCCGCATGGCTGGTCATCCTTGTGGTCAGCCGAGACGTGCTGATCGTTGGCGCCTTCATTCTTTCATGGCTAATGGATCGTCCGGTAAAGGTCAGGCCGTCGATGATCAGCAAGATCAATACCACGGGCCAGATCGTGCTCGTCGTCGCCATTTTGGGTGCCTCGGCGCTGGCAATCGAAATTGAACCGCTGCTCCTGGCGGGCATGGGCATTGTCGCCGTCTTGACCGCGGTCTCGGGCGGGCTGTACCTGCTCGAATGGGTGCGCCATATGGCCAACGGCCGCGCCGGAGACCGGCCGGCATGAGCTTGCAGCGGCAAATTTTATTCTGGGTGGGCGCGTTGCTGGCGGTCATCCTCGTGCTGTGGCTGCTCAGCGCCATTCTCCTGCCGTTCATTGCCGGCATCGTTCTTGCCTATTTCCTCGATCCCGTGGCCGATGCGCTGGAACGGCTCGGCCTGCCGCGCCTTGCTGCGACCCTGACGATCCTGCTGTTGAGCATCCTGGTTTTGGCTGTCGGCCTTTTCCTATTGGTGCCCGTTCTGAGCGACCAGATCGGCAAATTTGCCGGCGATCTGCCGGCCTTGCTGCGCGGTCTCGCCGTCCGCTTCAACGAACTCGCACCCGATTGGCTGAAGGAAATGCTGGCGAGGTCGGAAACCAATATCCAGGGCTCAGTCTCTGATATTGCCGGCCGCGCCGCGGGCTGGATCGTGACACTGCTGGCCTCGATTCTGTCCGGCGGCATGGCGCTGGTTAATCTTGTGGCGCTGATGGTGGTCACGCCCATCGTGGCCTTTTATCTTCTGGTCGATTGGGACGACATCGTGGCCAAGGTCGATAGCTGGGTGCCACGCGATCATGTGGAAACGGTGCGGGGGCTTGCCCGCGAGATTGACACAGCCATGGCGGGATTCATTCGCGGGCAGGGCACGCTCTGCCTGCTGCTTGGGGCCTTCTATGCAATCGGGCTTTCGCTGGCTGGCCTCAAATTCGGACTCGCCATCGGCATCGTCACGGGTGCTCTCAGTTTCATTCCCTATGCGGGCGCCATTACCGGGGGCGTGCTGGCCATCGGCGTGGCGATGGTGCAGTTCTGGCCCGATTTCGGCAGCATCCTGATCGTGATCGCCATCTTTGCGGCTGGGCAATTCATTGAAGGCAACATCCTCTCGCCCAAGCTCGTTGGCCAAAGTGTTGGCTTGCACCCGGTGTGGCTGATGTTCGCGCTTTTTGCCTTCGGCTATATCTTCGGTTTCGTGGGGCTGCTGCTTGCAGTGCCCATGGCGGCGGCGGCGGGCGTTCTCTCCCGCTTCGGGCTTAGGCAATATCTGGCATCGGATCTTTATCAGGGTGTGCCGCATCCCGCGCCACGGAAGCGAGGCAAATGAAGCCGGCCCGTCAGCTGGTGCTGGAGCTGCCGCACCGGGCGGCGCTGGGGCGGGACGATTTCCTGGTGACCGGGTCCAACGCCGCGGCCGTGGCGATGATCGACCAGTGGCCGGACTGGCCCTCCCATGCGGTGCTGCTCGTGGGCCCGGAGGGCAGCGGCAAGTCTCACCTGGTTGAGGTTTGGCGCCAGAAGTCGGGGGCAGAGCGGGTCGCCGCGGGCGAGCTGGCGGAGCCCGCCATTCCCACACAACTTGCCGCCGGCGCCCTGGCGGTGGAGGACGCCCCGGGACCAGAACTTGATGAGAAGGCGCTGTTTCACCTTCTCAACTACGCCAGCCAGCAGAACGCTTTCGTGCTCATCACAAGCAACCGCCATCCATCCCAGTGGCCCATAAAAATTCCAGACTTGTTGTCTCGCCTCAAGGCTCTGTCCGCCGTCGAATTGGGAGCTCCGTCCGATGATCTGTTGCGGGGTGTCCTCGTTAAACTTTTTACTGATCGCCAACTCGCGGTTGACGAGTCCGTTATTTCCTATCTGCTGGTGCGCATGCCGCGATCCTTGGCCTCGGCGCGGTCACTGGTGGCCGAAATCGATCGCCGCGCGCTCGAGGAGAGGGCCGAGGTGACCCGTACATTCGCAGGCCGCGTTCTGGGCGCGCTTGGTTCGCCCCAGCTTTTCCAAGAAAACGATTAGGGAAAAATATTCCTTGACATAGGCTTTTAGTTGTGGGATAGGTCTCCCGTCCACTCTAGAAGGGGTCCTGTTCGCGACAGTGATCTGGATGGGGTGGATGCGGCGTCTCGCGGGTTGAACGAAACGTTACGTCCAACTTCCGGGAGCTTCGGATGAGACCCTTGGGCACTAGGACCCAAGCGCCTTCAATGGCTAAACCACCCCAGCGGCAAACATTGGAAACCGTGCGATCTGGGGCTCTGCAAGAGCAAGCCTTGAGGCTAAAACCGCCGCAAAAGCGTGGGCGCAGGTTGCGCCACCAGCCGGAAGACACGACCGGCATTCTGCGTCGACT
>JBKKDI010000159.1:0-2554 GCA_046708645.1 Aestuariivirga sp. | reverse complement strand
TCGCCTCGGAGGCATTGGCGCCCACCAGAGCCTCGACGACGCGGGCTTCGGCGTTGACTTGCGCCTGGGCTTCCACGCTTTTGCGCCGCGCCGTCTTCACCATGGCGATGCCCGACTCGACGAGATCGCGGACGATCTGGTCCACGTCGCGGCCCACGTAGCCCACCTCGGTGAATTTCGTCGCCTCGACCTTGATGAAGGGCGCATTGGCGAGCCTTGCGAGGCGGCGGGCGATCTCGGTCTTGCCAACGCCCGTGGGGCCGATCATCAGGATGTTCTTCGGCATCACCTCATCGCGGAGCGGGCCTTCAAGCTGCTTCCTCCGCCAGCGGTTGCGCAGCGCCACGGCCACGGCGCGCTTGGCGTCCATCTGCCCGACGATGTGGCGATCAAGTTCGGAAACGATCTCGCGCGGCGTAAAATCGGCCGTCATGCGGGCTCCGGCACAAGGCCGTGGATTTTGCCGGGCACCAGTTTGAGAACCAGCCGGCGCAGCGGCCGCCAGGCGATTGAGAGCAGCAACACGGTAGCCCCGACCATGAGGACTGCAAACGCATAGGTGGAGGAGCCCCAGGCCGTCGTCGAGATCAGCGCGTAAGCGGCGTACCCGAGATAGATCAGCGAGGAGACCAACAAGGCGCGCCGGTCGGCGGCGAGCGCCACCATGCTGAGCACCAAAAATAGCAGCAGCACATACCCCGCATCGGCCATGGTCATGCCGTCGAGTGTCGTCAGTTCTGCCACGATCGGGTGAACGATCATGGGCGCTGCCAGCAGATGCAACCAGAATGCAATATCGGTCCGGCGCGTCAGCCGTTGCCGATCCGATATGTCGTACCACATGGCAAGTGCGAACACCGCCAGTCCGACCGGCGCCATCACCAGAATGGGATGCGTTTCAACCAGTTCTGGCGCATATCCGCTTGCAAGCGCTATCGCGGCTATCGCAAGAGCGCCGCATCCTGCTGCGATGGTGATCGGAACACGAAAGCGCAACCAGTGCACGCCTACAAGCACAGCGGTTGCGATACCGGCCACAGCCAATGGCAGGGTGGGGCCTCCACGATTGACGGCATCGAAAATGCCCAGATCGGGAGCCAGCCAACTGGCGATGCCAATGAATGCCGCAAGACTGTAAACCACGAGCAACACGATGCTGGGTAGCGCCAGGCGCTTGATCCGGGTGAACACTTCGGCCAACGCCCAGCTTGCGGCGGCAATGGTGAGTGCGCTTCCGCTCACACCCAAATCGCTGACAATATAAGCGAGAGCGCCGAGAAACAGAGCCAACCCGATGGTGACGAAGATATCGTTGAAGCTGGAAATCAGCCGCAGGTTTTCTTCGTCGGCCTGCGATGGGCTGGCGCTCTTTGCCGTCTGGACAAACGCCACTAGACGATCAGCAATCACGTTGTCGATCACACCGGCGGCGACCGCCGCATCTAAATCGGTCTTGCCGATCGCTACTCGATCCTGAGCCATCATGCCTCAAGGCTTTCCAGCGTCAGATTGGAGTTGGTGTAGACGCAGATATCGGCGGCAATCGCCATGGCCTTGCGCGCGATGGCCTCAGCATCCAACTCCGTATCCATCAGCGCGCGCGCCGCGGCCAGCGCATAATTGCCCCCCGAGCCGATGGCCATGACGCCATGTTCGGGCTCCAGCACGTCGCCGGTGCCGGTCAGCGCCAGCGAGACGTCCTTGTCTGCGACCAGCATCATCGCTTCGAGACGGCGCAGATAGCGGTCGGTGCGCCAGTCTTTCGCGAGTTCGACGCAGGCGCGGGTGAGCTGGTCGGGATACTGCTCGAGCTTGGCTTCGAGGCGTTCGAGCAGGGTGAATGCGTCGGCCGTGGCGCCGGCAAAACCGGCAATGACGTTGCCCTTGCCGATGCGGCGGACCTTTTTGGCATTGCCCTTCATGATGGTCTGGCCGAGGCTCACCTGGCCGTCGCCGGCGATAACCACCTTGCCGCCCTTGCGCACCGTCACGATGGTCGTGGCGTGCATGGTCAGTTCATTCGACATTTGTGTGCTCCGATTCGCGCCGTCCCGAAAAGGCAACATGCGCGGTACGAGGGAAGAGTTCGGCCATATGTATGCATGGGCCGGAGGATTGCAAAGGGCCGGCCGCCAGCCATGGAAACCATGCGTCTGATCGCAACTGGCATTCGCCTGTTCATGCTGGTAGAAGGCTCTCGTTTTGAACCGCAGGATCGCCACAATGAGTTCCCGTTCGGCAAAATTCAGCCGCAAGACCAAGGAGACGGACATCTCCGTCTCGGTCGATATCGACGGCCAGGGCCGCTCCGACATTTCGACCGGCGTCGGCTTCTTCGACCATATGCTCGACCAGCTCTCCAGGCATTCGCTGATCGACATCACGGTGAAGGCCAAGGGCGACCTGCACATCGACGACCACCACACCGTCGAGGACGTGGGCATCGCTCTCGGCCAGGCGCTGTCCCAGGCGCTCGGCGAGCGGCGGGGCATCATGCGCTACGCCTCGATCGACCTCGCCATGGACGAGACGCTGACGCGCGCCGCGATCGACG